>WJKA01000490.1 GCA_014729375.1 Chitinivibrionales bacterium | reverse complement strand
GGCCGGATGGGAAATGCTGCCCGGATATCTCAATCTTCTCTCCCGCTACTATGGCGCAGGAGTCAATCTTCTCGATTTTGTCGCCGAACCCGATCCGAGCAGAATTGTTATCAATTCCTGGGTAGAGGACCAGACAAATGAGCGGATCAAAAACCTTATCCCGCCGGGTGCTATTACAAGCGATACGCGGTTTGTTTTGACTAATGCGATTTATTTCCTGGCAAACTGGCTGTTTCAGTTTGATGTTTCACTCACTGCCGATGAGCCATTCACTCTTCTTGACAACAGCACGGTTACGGCGCCGCTGATGCAGCTTGGGGAGACCGGTGAGAAAATCACCATGAACTACGCACGGACCGGCATTGCGCGGGCAATCGATCTTCCCTACAAAGGCGACCGGTTGCGCATGACTGTTGTACTTCCCGACAGCGGAAAATTTGAGGAGTTTGAAAGCGCATGCAATGCCGATACGATCGCCGCGATTGTTCAGGCACTCGATTCAACGGAACTTCCGCCGGTGCGTCTGCCGAAATTTACCTTTACGACCGGCTCCATATCCCTTGTTCCTGCTCTGAAGTCACTCGGTATGATCGATGCGTTTAATGGTGCAAAGGCGGATTTCTCCGGTATTGACGGCACTAAAAGCCTGTTTGTATCGGACGTGATCCATAAGGCGTTTATTGCGTTCGATGAAGCCGGGACTGAAGCCGCAGCGGCAACAGCCGTCATTTTCGAGCGCACATCGATAAATCCTGATCCGCCGCAATTCATTGCCGACAGACCGTTTATCTATATTATTCGCGACCGTCAAACGGGCGTTATTTTGTTCATGGGAAGGATACTTGATCCTGATGAATAAGTCTGTTGTTGTATCAAACAGTTTCTTGTCGGCTTGCATTATTGTCCTGGTTTCGGTTGCCTGCATGGCCGCTCCTCAATGGCACCTTATTGGTTTGAGTGGCCAAAGGGTTATCTCAGTTTATTCAGATCCGGGTTCACCCTTACTTGCGGGAACGGATCATGGTCTTCGGCTCCTTTTGGGCGGCTCCTGGTATGATGAATTCGGCGGACTGCCCTCTGATCTGCCTGTATGGGATATTCTGGGCCTTGCAAACGGGGATATAGTCGTCGCCGTGGGAGACGGCTCCAAATCAGACGGTATTTATCTGGGGAGAAATATTCTGGATGGACCCCCGATTTTCGAATTTGAGCTGATCGATTACGTGTTGAAACCAACCGCGCTGGCCGGCTCAGGCGATACAATCTACACAGGAACATCAAATGCCGTTTATCAATGTCTCTCGCTTGATTCACTGGAGCCGCTTAAAATGCAGGAATGGGCTTTTGGTGTCGAAATGCCTGTGTGCGCGGATATGCTTGTTTTTCAGGACGGCACGCTGTATGCAGGGGGATTTGATTCGAGCCCCGAACCCGGTCCGGGAAATCTCGTTACGCTTGCAAATGACAGTATGGAAAGCATCCGCCAACTGAACGTGACCTCGCTTGCTCAGGGCAATTTTTTTGAGGTGGGGCCCTGGGAGCTGGTGATCGGTACTTGTGATGACGGCATCTATAACTATATTCCCTCGGCAACAAATAACCGGTGGCAGCACAGAGATTCACCGCAGAACCAGCCGGTAACGGCAATTGCAGCAATCCCGAATTTAATCTGGAGTTATACGCTCTATGTTGCATTGCCAGGCGGGATATATTCAGTGCACGGTGATACCTGGACAGAAATCGGCGCTATCCCTCACCCGCCGACCTGTTTCGGTGCAAAATCGCTGCTTGGCGGCTTTGAACTTCTTGCAGGAACCGAAAGCGGGTTGTATGAATATGCTGAAGAATCGACCCGGGCTAATGCCGAACATGTGCACGATTTGCAGGAAGGTGAAGATCGGGAAATAATTCCTTATAAGGACCAGTTGTTGTTTGGAAATAAAGCCGGGGGTGTTGTCGAAGTGAAAGTTTTCGAGCTGACTGGAAAGGTCCTTTCGAATACCAGTATTCATGCCGGAGAAAAAGGCCTGCGCCGAATCCCAATCGGGGATACAGGCACAGGATCAATCGGCGACGGATTACGGTTTATTCAACTTCGTACCGAAAAGAATATGACTGTAAAACATTTTGTTCAGTTTCGGTAAGTCAATCAACTGCCCGGGCATAAACGGAGGGACTTATGACGCTTTTCAGATCGAGCGCTGTTGCTATAGGACTCATCCTTTGCACGATACAGGATATCCGGGCATTTTCTTCGATTGAAGGCACGGTCCGGGAGTCGATATGTTATGGAGCGGAATTCGGGGCGCCATGTTATATTGCTCCGGTATCTGTTTGCTCTGTCATGGTCATTACTCCGATATCATCACGGCAATTTATCGGGGTCACCGATAGCACGGGAAATTACTCAATCGACAGTATCCCCGTATCGCAGAATACTCCCTTCACGGTTATTGCTTACAAGCAGGGGTATCAGGATTCGCAGCAGGAAGTGACGCTTATCGACCATCAGACAATCACTGCCGATTTTTATCTCCAGCGCACAACAGGCAGGGTAACGGTGGACCCATCCGACCCGACCAACGAAGATTCCCTTCAGTTTTCGATTTACAATGAGAACATCTGCTGCTGTGCCGAGTATTCAAATCATTCGGTAACCTGGAATGACACTGCGATTTTTCTCTACTATCTTGTTAACGATGAGAACTGTGCGCGCTGCATGTGCCTGATGGCCGGTTCGACGACCATGTTTGAATCCGGCCCGCTTCCTGCAGGGACGTACTCGATATACAAAGTAGAAAACTCATTCTGTACCGGAGATTTTTGTCTTCCGGTGGCGATTCTTCCTGAGAAAGTGGGTGAAATAACCATTTCCGGAGCTACGCAAACAGTTGTATCTGTTCAAGCCCGCCCGGAAGAAACATTCCGGTTTATCGTCCGTTCCAGCGGCGCAGCTTTACGCTATGCAGCCGATAAGCCGGCTACAGCGGATGTAAGCATCTATTCAGCCCGCGGCAATATGGTGAAACGGCTCTTCTCCGGCGCGCTTTTTTTCGGTGAGGATATCGGCTGGGATTATACCGGTCTCAACGGTTCACCGGTCCCGCCCGGGAATTACTTCTTTGTGATTCGGCTGGAGAGTGATACACAGATGGTTCTTCGATGTCAAGTGACAGGGCAACGCTGATTGAATTCGTGCGTTCCATAATATCATGGCTGCTTCCCTCGAAGTCAATTACTCAATCCAGGCAGCTTTTCGCCCCTGCATTTTTCCATACTCATCCCGCATAGTCCTATTAAAACCCGCTGCCCATCAAATACCTCCCCCCAATTAAGGAATATTTGATCTTTTCGATGGGGTATATTATTTAGAATATTCTGTTGATACTCAAAAACCGGAGGGATAAACAATGCGAATTGAAGTACAGATTGACGGTATGGGTGATTTTCTGGGAATTCGTGCACCCTTTGATGGTGCGTTGGAGGCTCTGCGGCTTGAGGGGATCGAAGGGCCGCTTTCGTTTGCAGAAATGGCCCGGGCACGGATTGCAGCCGGTGAAGCGAGCGAGCTGTGCACGACCGGCGCGTTTGTGCGTGAAGCTGTTGTTCACACGGAGACCGGACCAACCTATTATGTGCGCAATTCGCCGCTTCTGGATATTGAGAGAATACGGAGCGTGATACATTTTCACAACATGCTTGAAGCGGTTCAGGGGACTGAACGGGACCATTCCGGCTTTGGGGAGATATATTTCGGCGATATTCTGGAAAAATCGCTATTTGATTCCATTGCGGCCTATGCTGTCGAAGATGCCGGGAAAGTTCCCTGGGAGCGAAGAGTACTCACCGTGCCTCAAACAAAAAGCTTTCGTATTCCGGTTGAGCGGTTTGACAAGGAAGAGCTGACCTTGTGGCTTTTCGATGGTCCGTTAAAAGCCCGGGCCTATGGTGAGTTCCTGGCAAAGAGCGGTATCAGGGAATCCCCGGTCTGGCTTGTGGAGTGGCTGGTTCCCGATCCTGCGCGAAAGCCGTTTATCCGTCAGCTCTTTTTCGGCGCGCTCAAGTTCGGATCGAGCATTAACGGCGGACGGCGACTGGGGTTCGATGACGGCCTTATGGGCGGCGTGTGGGTTGCAAAAGGACAATAGAACGCTGGTGACGCTGATTAAACTGATAGTAAACAGATCTGGAAATACTGTTGTCTCTAATTGATTCTTATTGAGGCACCTATTACTCCATTCTGTTACGCCGGAGCTATCAAGCGAAGGCGGACACTCCAATCTTCTATCATCCAGCATCTTTCTTATGCATAATCGCAACGTTTTCTGGAATTGAGCACATCAATTTTTTCTCCCAGAAAATGAGTAACTTTCTCCCGCAGATGCTTGTCTGCATTTTTGAGACTGTTGAACATCAGCCAGAGCATGGGGTCCCTGTCATACCACCGGCGTCGATTAATATCGAGCGGAAAATCGAATGCATTTTCCTGGTCGAGAAGCTGCGGATTGCTTTCCCGGATAATGCCGATAACATCTCTGACAAGCGGATTGCGGAATTTCGACTCCATTGTCTTGAAGCTGTCAAGATATGCCCCGAGTTTTGTGTAGTGGTCGTACCAGCGGTTCTTTTTCATGATATCGCCTTTGGCCGATGAACGTGTATCTTTCTCAAATTGTATCCCAAAGACGATCAGTTTTCAAGAGAGGATCGGTACCTTTGCGCTATTTGACTTTAATATACCAGTAGACCGCAATATTGCAAGGCCGGGTTTCCGCACCGCCGGCAGGTCCGGTCTGGTTGGTATTAATG
>WJKA01000489.1 GCA_014729375.1 Chitinivibrionales bacterium | reverse complement strand
CTTCAGAACAGTATGCAGCATGGAAAAAGCGGGGTGAAGATCCGCATAAATACAGAAAATTATTTCCTGAGGGGATTTGCAGCGCTCATGCCGGCAGATTTGATCCGGATTTTGGAAAAAAATTGATTGAAATGATACTGAATCTTTTTATTGTGCAGGCAGATAAAGTACTTTAAAAGACTATGCTTGATTCCATTTCAGAACGAGTACTTGACAATGGCATGAAAGTCATCTGTCTAAAAAAAACGGACGCCCCCTTGATTGCCGCGCAGGTATGGTATAAAACCGGGAGTGTCAACGAGCATGACGGGATCAGGGGTATATCGCATTTTCTTGAGCATATGATGTTCCGCGGCTCGGAGAATGTTGCCTCTGAAGAGCATGCCCGTCGTATCAACGATGTGGGCGGGCATTGCAATGCATTTACCGCCGAAGACATTACCGCGTATATTAATTCCGTCCCGCGTGATCATCTGGAGATGGTGCTGTCACTGGAAGCCGACAGGATGGGATCACTAACGCTTGATAAAGAGGTCCTTGAAACCGAACGGAAAGTGCTGATTGAAGAGTATCACACATACATGAACAATCCGGTGATGAAAGCGTTTCTGGAATTTCGCAGCGAATTATTCAGCGGGCACCCGTATGCAATATCAAGTCTGGGAACGCTGGATGATATCAATGCAATAACACCGGATGATTGCCGGGAATATTACAAGCGATGGTATGCGCCGGCCAATGCAACATGTGTCGTTGTTGGTGATTTTCAGAGTGAGGAGCATGTGTTCGATATGGTTGACAAGACCCTCGGGTCTATTCTGTCCTCCCGGGAGTTCGATTATGCCGAGCGCCCTGAAGTTCCGGATGTCAAAACCGGCGATGGCCCGAAAATCATGAAACACCGGGTGGAATTTGATGTTCCTCTTTTTATTATCGGCTATCCCGCACCCTGTTCTTCACATGAAGATGCGCTTCCGCTGGAAATGCTCCAGTTGATTGTGTCCCAGGGAGAAAGCAGCCGGTTATACCGGCAGATTGTCAGGAAGCAATCACTTGCTGTGATGGCGGGCGGGATGAACCATTTTCTGCGATTGTCCGGTTTGTCGCTTTTTTTCGCCGCGTTTACACCCGATGTATCGGTAAAACGAATCGGTGAGGTGCTCAACGAGCAGATTGAAACGGCAAAACGGGGTACAATCACCGCGCTGGAGGTTGAAAAGGTAAAGAATGGTACTTTGACAAATAGAATTTTTGAACTGTATTCTGCCGAAAATATCTGCCAGAGGATCGGTTTTTCAGAATCCATTGACGGCGACTACCGGATATGGGTAAAACGGCTTCAGACCCTCGAAGCGCTTTCGATCGAACAGCTTATCGATGCTGCCGGAACGTACTGGGACATAAAAAACCAGTATTCCCTGTACCTTCAACCGAAAAAGGTAAATCCACTGCTGTACGGGGCCGGTCTTTTCAGGCGGCTTTTTCAGAGAAGGAACAAAGAATAAATCATGGACTTTTCGTATACATTTCCTCCTGTACATGAAGACCGGCTGGATAATGGATTAACCGTCATCTGGGTCCCGCATCGCGAACAGAATGTCTTTACTATTGCACTGCAGGTACCTGCTGGCAAATTCAGCGATCCCTCCGGGCAGGAAGGCACCGCCGAGCTGGCGCTGGGACTGATGCAGAAGGGTACGCAGGAGCTTGATGCCGAGATGCTGGCGGAGAAACTTGAGTTTGCAGGTGCATCGCTGTATTCCGATGTCGGCGATGAGCATATTTTAATCGGGTGCAGAATGCTGGCAAAATACAGTGAAACGATCATTCCGCTGTTCTGGGAAATTGTAACAAAGCCGGGATTCAGGGAAAAAGAGCTGTCACGGCTGAAAAAAGAGATGATAACCGCACTTCAGGCCGAACTGGTCGATCCCGCCAGTATTGCAAACAGACATTTTTATGCAGAAATCCTCGGGCGGGAGCAGCTTGCGGGACGGGGGGCCACCGGCAAGTCGATCAAAAGAGTAAGCCTCGGTTCTATCAGGAGCTTTTATGGTTCTTTTGTTATTCCGTCGGGCAGCACTGTTGTATTGGCCGGTGATGCTGCAATCGATCAAATGAAAAGCCGGTGGGTAGGATTGTTTCGTTCCTGGAAAAATCCTGCGCAGCAGGGCCGTCCGGTCAGGTGCACGACCACCGAACCCGCCGCCACAACTATCCGGCTGCTTGATAAGCCGGACCTCTCGCAGACATCACTGCTTTTCGGTCACCCTGTTCCGGGTGAATACGACAATGATCACGAGCCGCTGGCTATCGCAAATTATATTCTCGGCGGCGGCAATTTTTCTTCACGCCTGATGTCCCGGGTCCGGGTCGTGCTGGGGAATACCTATAATATCAATTCCCAGATATTATGCAATCGACAATTCGGAATTTTCATGATCGCCACCTCAACGCAGAATTCACAGGCAGGTGAAGTGCTTCGAACGATTCTGGACGTGTACAATGATATCTCGAAAAATGGTATTACCTCCGATGAGCTTGAGAAAGCCAAACAGTTTGCAACGGGGAATATGGCATTCCAGCTTGAAGGAATCGGCAATGT
>WJKA01000488.1 GCA_014729375.1 Chitinivibrionales bacterium | reverse complement strand
CGCTTACGCTTATGCTCAAAGACCGGGCAATCTACGGCAAGCACCTTGAAGGCAAACGGTATGATATCGGCAATAAAGCCGAATTTATCAAGGCAAGCGTGCTTTTCGGACTGAAACGGGATGATATGGGCGATGAATTGCGAAGGTGGATTAAGGAGCTGGCGAAGGAGGAGCAGGATTTGGGATGAGCGCACGAGGTCACGAGCGCACGAGCGTACGAGGGGAACAAAAATCGGTCTCGTCTTTATGGATCCATCACTCCGCTGCACTTCGACTGGTGGTACATTGAGCTTGTCGAAATGCTCAGTGCGTCGCTCCATTACTCCAATTTTCTCTTATCCGTTAACCGGCAACATTTTCAGGAAATAATACAATCATGAACATACTCCTCACCGGCACGGCCGGTTTTATCGGGTTCCATGTTGCAAAGCATCTGCTCGAGCGCGGTGACTCAGTCATTGGATTGGACAATTTCAATCCCTACTACGATGTGAAAATCAAGGAAGACCGGAATGCGGTTCTGGAAAAGTATCGGAATTTCCGGGTTATCCGCTGCGATCTTCATGACACCGAGGGTATGAAAAAGGCCTTTGAATCGGGGTCGTTCGATGTTGTCTGCAACCTTGCCGCGCAGGCCGGGGTACGGTATTCACTGACCCATCCGCATGCCTATGTCGATTCGAATATCACGGGGTTTCTGAATATTTTAGAAGGCAGCCGTCATGCCGGAATCAAGCGTCTGGTCTATGCGTCGTCGTCGAGTGTGTACGGCGGCAATACCAAACTTCCCTTTTCGGAGCAGGACCGGGTGGACACGCCGGTGAGTTTGTATGCGGCCAGCAAGAAATCGAACGAGTTAATGGCCCACTGTTATTCCCATCTGTACGGTTTCCAGACGATCGGACACCGGTTTTTCACGGTCTACGGTCCCTGGGGGCGGCCCGACATGGCCATGTGGCTCTTTACGAAAGCTATGCTGGCCGGGGAGCCGATCAAGGTGTTTAACAAAGGCGATATGCAGCGGGATTTTACCTATATCGACGATATCGTACAGGGAGTGGTTGCCTCACTGGATGCGCCTGACCTTGCACAGTGTGAGGTCTTTAATCTGGGAAACAATCGTTCAGAGAACCTTGTGGATTTAATCGGGCTTATAGAAAAATGTCTTGGTTGCGAGGCACAAAAGGAGCTTCTGACCATGCAGATGGGCGATGTCAAGGCAACCTATGCCGATATCCGCCATGCGAAAGAAAAACTGGATTTTAAACCATCCACTCCAATAAGCGAAGGCGTACCGAAATTTCTCTCGTGGTACAGGGACTATCATAAAATATAGACATTTACCGTAAATGAAATTATCGACAATTAATACAATTGTTCGGACGCTCAACGATGAAGAAGTCAGATATATCATTGTGGGTGGTCTTGCGGTTGTTGTTCACGGGTATGGGCGGTTGACAATTGATCTGGATATGGTCTTGAAGCTTGAATACGATAATATCATTAAAGCATTCAGGGCGCTGAAAAATATCGGATATTTTCCCCGGGTCCCGATTAAAGCCGAAGAGTTTGCGGATAGAAAAAAAAGAGAATGGCTTATTGAAGAAAAGGACATGAAAGTCCTGAATTTTTTCAGTGATAATCACCGGGAAACGCCGATCGACATATTTGTTCAGGAGCCGTTCAATTTCGATGAGACCTATGAAAAAGCCTGCCTTGAAAATCTCGAGGACGGCGAGGTATTTCGATATGCGGATATTGATACGCTGATATTGATGAAACAACTGGCGGGCAGAGAGAAAGATCACGATGATATCACTCATTTAAATATAATCCGGAATGATGTAGACAATGACCGGGAACCGGCGTAAAAATTTTCGAGAGTATAAATGCGATTACAAAGGGTGTACTGCCTGGCAGCTGGCCTGGTTTAAATCACTCTCCCTTTCCGAGCGTATTCTCTCAATAGAATATCTCCAGGAGACAGCCGCGTTTTTCCGGAAGAAACACAAATTACGAGAGAACAGAAAGGGCATATCTCCCGATGCAATTCATTGATCTCAAGGCCCAGCAGGCATTAATTGAAAAGCCGCTTAAAAAGCGAATCGAAACGGTTTTGGCGCACGGTAAATATATCATGGGGCCCGAGATATTCGAGCTTGAAGAAAAACTTGCCGGCTATTGCGGGGTAAAGCATTGTGTGTGCTGTTCCAGCGGCACCGATGCGCTTCTTCTGGCCCTGATGGCATACAATATCGGTCCCGGTGATGCGATCTTTACGACGCCTTTTACGTTTATTGCCACAGCGGAAGTTATTTCGCTTCTGGGAGCGACCCCGGTGTTCGTGGATATCGACAAGGAGACATTCACTATCGATCCGCACAAACTGAATGAGGCAATTGCGGGTGTAAAGAGTGGACAAGCGCCCTCTCCCGGCGCTTCGGGAAATCTCAAGCCAAAAGGGATAATTCCGGTCGATATTTTCGGGCTTCCGGCCGACTACGATGGTATCGAAGAAATCGCGCGCCAACACGATCAGTTTGTTCTCGAAGACGCCTGTCAGAGTTTCGGTGCGGTATATAAAAGCAGAAAAAGCTGCGGCCTTGGCGACATGGCGGCGACCAGCTTTTTCCCTGCCAAGCCCCTGGGGTGCTATGGTGACGGCGGCGCTCTATTTTTGAATGATGATGCGCTTGCCGAAAAAATCAGATCAATCCGTATTCATGGCCAGGGAAGCGACAAGTATGACAACGTGCGAATCGGTATCAACGGAAGGATGGACACCATGCAGGCCGCGGTGCTGCTTTGTAAACTGGAGCTGTTCGATAAGGAGCTGATGAGCCGTCGGGAAGTAGCGAAGCGATACGATGATGGACTGGGCGGCGATTTTACTCTGCAGACCGTTCCCGATCACTGCGTATCGGCCTGGGCACAGTACGCGATTCTGAGTGACCGCCGCGATCAAATCCTTGCGAAACTGCAAGACGCCGGTATTCCCACCGCGATTTATTACCCGAAACCGCTCCACCTTCAGGACGCCTTTGCTCCGCTGGGGCACGCAAAAGGCGATTTTAAGGTATCCGAGTCGATTGCCGACAGGATTTTCAGCGTACCCTTTCATCCGTACCTGGAAAAAGAGGACCAGCAGCGGATTATAAAAGCAGTAAGAGGATAGAACGCGAATGACGCGGATTGTGCTGATTATTTAGCTCTTAACTGTTATCCGGTAAAATGGCCGTCCATAACGTCATTCCGGCGAAAGCCGGAATCCAGCGAGAAAGCGATGCAGAAACAGCCTGCCGTATACATTCTTGCAAGCAAGAAAAACGGCACTCTCTACACAGGCGTAACATCGAATCTTATAAAGCGAATATGGGAGCACAAAAAAAATGTTGTTGAGGGATTTACTCAGCGCTATGGGATACATCAATTGGTCTGGTTTGAATTGCATGATAATATGGAGAGCGCTATTATAAGGGAGAAAAGAATTAAAAAATGGAAACGAAAGTGGAAGCTTGAATTAATCGAGAAAGAAAATCCAGACTGGCGTGATTTGTATGAATCAATTACATGACTGGATTCCGGCTTTTGCCGGAATGACGGAGAACGCAGGCATTTAATTAGATCGATCTCAACAAAAATTGTATTCACAGCGGGTTATTCTAAGGCGTAATATTCAATGAATGAAAACGATATCACGCTCCTTCGCCCGTTTTTCTGGGATGTTGATATCACCACATTAGATATTGTAAAGCACAGGCGGTTTATAATCGAGCGCCTGCTCATGTTCGGCCGTCCCGAACAGGTGAAATGGGTGCTTGAGCATTATTCCAGGGAGGAAATAGTCGAGACAATAAAAAAATCCAAGGCTATCAATCGAAAAACAGCTTCATACTGGAGCATTCATTTCGATATCCCCAGAGAAGAGATCGTATGTTTCAATCGGCAGTTGATGCAGCCGTTGTTTTATTGACCAGGGAGCTTTATACGCTGCCGGAAATCGGGTCGGGATTTTATCCGGCCGGAGGGTCCTGATCCGGTCAGTTTGAACAATACCGACTGGGAGACTGTCAAGCGCTGGTTCAAGGAGCGGGAAAAAGAGATTACCGACGGCCTTCTTTGCTGAAAAAACCGGAATGAAAAATCATTTGGAATCAATTGTTTCCCGTATAGAGCCGATACTCAAGAACCAGGTGGAA
This sequence comes from Chitinivibrionales bacterium, assembly GCA_014729375.1. Lineage (GTDB taxonomy): Bacteria > Fibrobacterota > Chitinivibrionia > Chitinivibrionales > WJKA01 > WJKA01. The sequence goes on along the minus strand of WJKA01000488.1, from coordinate 366 downwards.
TTCGCTCTTCTTTTCGGATCGGTCCTGACCGAAAATTTTGCCGGCGAAAGCGATATCGATTGCGCGGCATATTTCAAGGAGCCGCCGGGTTCTTTTTCCGACAGAGCACAACTCACACTCGATCTTGAAGATGCATTACAAAAAAAGGTCGATTTTATTTTTCTGAATTCGGCGGATACCATAATCACCATGCAGGTGCTGGCAAACGGTGAACTGATTATCAATAATGACCCCGGCGAATTTGTCGTTTATAAAGCGCAAAAGATCAGTGAATATATCGATTTCAAGAGGAGCAGGAAAATCATTGAAGATTCCATGCTGAACGGCAGGATATATGCTTGAAAAAGACGCCATACTCTCCAAAAT
>WJKA01000487.1 GCA_014729375.1 Chitinivibrionales bacterium | reverse complement strand
CTATGTTTCTGGTGAAAGTCGACAACCGGAATGATGCCCGTTTTCCCCAGATTAATTCCTACGGAACTCATACGGCGTTTTATAAGAAAGAGAGCGACGGCTGGTATATTTGTGTCATGCGGCTTGGAGGGGTAAACAAGACAATCAAGCAACTTACCAGAGTGGAGACAGGCGGTGATGTCGGCGATGGAAGGATCTGGAGTATGATCCTCGAGTGGCCGCGGGGCGAATATGTGTACTATACAACAAGTAAGACCAATGAAGAACTGTACCGGGTGGATGTTCAAAGCGGTGATGCCGAGAAAGTGGCCGATTTCAGCAGCACATCCAACCAGATGCAGTTGTCGGGAAATGTACAAGTCCTTTTTGGCGGACACTGCTCGGGTGACTGGAGTATGATCCCGTTGCCGGAATTTGGCGGTAGTGTGAAAAATATCGGTTGCTCCGATCTTATAAAAAGCGGGAGCGGGTGCGGATGCGGCATATCGCCCTCAGGACTTCATACCATCCATAACAATAACGGCTATCACAGCCGGGTGGCGATCGGCATCATGGATACGGTCAACTGGACCTGGCAGCAATATGCCGATGCCGGTCAGGACGGTAATATCGATTGGAATCTATGGAATTCCTGGGCCGTGGATACGCTGCTGAAAAACCAGGTATATGACGATAAAAATCATGTGTACCGTGACGGTGTTTATCAGACAATAGGCGGTGGCAATTTCACCCTGGGCGGATGGTCTTCCAATTCAGACTACTGGGCCTTGATGTACTGCGGATGGGCGCCGCAGGGAAGAGATTTTGAAGACGGCTCGAATGTCATTGCACTGAGTTGGCGTGAGGAAAAAGCAATAAATCTTACCAGGCATCCGTGCAAATACGATACGATCAATAATCCTGACGGTTATGCAGAAAAAGCGTGGAACGGCGATTTCTGGATCAGCGGGCCGGTGGAAGACATTGCTCCGGGGTATATCGATGATTACAATGACCGGGACACGTATCAGATTGAAGGGACCGATACTGAAATTGTCTCAGCATTTGACCGGCCTGAGCTGTTCACTGATCATGCATACTTGCAAAACCGGATTATGCAAATTACGCGCAGCGGGCTTGAAATTCATCTGCCGCAGAGCGGAAATTATCTGGTGGAAATATTCGATGCGCAGGGAAGAATGGAAATGCGATTGTACTGCGAGCAAAGCACTATGGTCCCGGCACGATTGCTCAAGCCCGGAATGAAACTGGTGAAAATATCATCCGGCACATCACCACTGTTTGCAAAATCATTTGTCGCATTTTTTTGAGGAGCCGGACATTCCATTTGATTGACATGCGGCTAAAGCCCCTCAGGCCGGGCCTGGTGCAGCCGGCCCGGCCCACGCGGGCACGTAAAAAAACAAAGGTGTGCCACTATCGTCTATTCACCATTCAATCAAAAATATTGAACCTGAATTCCGCTGTTGAGCGTGGATAAGATGCGTACGATATTTTCAGTCCGTTCAGAAAGGTAAGGATTACGGCTGCCGTACAGCCAACCTGCGGTGCCTTTTGCGTCAGATAGCCTTGCGAAAAACCGCCCGCCATCGCCGGAGCACGGCTAAGGGCAGAGGCAGGCAGGTGTGCCCGGGGAGGCACAGTGAGGATTTTTGCATGGATTACAGATGTGGTGCTATTCCAGACATTTGCCGGTTTTGAGTTTTGGATGCTCAAAGACAAAGGATTGTTCTGTATGACGCCGGCGTGTGTCACTGACGGGGACAGCAGTGACACACGTTTTGATTTTCTCACTCAGGGCACCCGCGCGGAAAGAAAAGCAAAGAGACCCCAAAACATTGCTACTGCGCATAATAACAGCTTAAAGATTTGAAAAAATTGCGGCTGTTTCAGTGAGCAGATTTCGCTATCCTATATAGTAGCAATTACTCAGATTCCTGAATAAAAGAAATTTTTCAGCAATTACAAAAAAAATATAGTATAGCAGAAAGGATTGATATGCGCTCCCCTGCAAAACTTTTTTTTCTTTTATCGTTTCTTTCATTTATGGCATACGGTGTTTCGGGTATTGCTGTTGTCCAAATTGCAAACGGCGGGAAGATCAAGACTATCCATATAAAGGACAATGCAATAGTTGACAGCTTTTATATAGGGCAAGGTAGCTCGCCCCAGATTAATACATCGGGCACCCATGTGGCATTTATCCGTCGAGGCGGCAATACTATCGCCATTGTACGCTCCGACATTCCTGAAACTGACGGCGACCATGCGATCAAGGAACTGATTACCACGACCGACCCTCTGGGGGGAGTCGACTGGCCGAAAGGCGACTGGGTCTGGTATGCCACAACACCGCCGGGAAGCCGCACTAATTCTCATGTTCATCGCGTTCATGTCAATACGCTTGAATCCCAGGATGTGGTTTCTTATACGAATGCGAGCCTGACCGATTTCCGGGTTACCGGTGACGGCAGCAATTACTATCTCCATGGGCGAGCGACTGCAACTTTGCCCGGCGGCGGTAATCCGGACGGCTGTTATGCCATTATCGCGCCCAATCCCGATACTGAAACTATCCCGGTTACTGCTGAATTTGTCCGGGCCGACGTCAGTTATGGGCCCTGCGGGATGGGGTTGACTCCCAGCGGCAGGCATTCGGCCAGCAATGCGGGATCCGGGCACACGACAAGAGATTTCTGGAATATTGACCTTGCGGCAAAAACAGTGGAGCGGCCGCCGTATATTAAAACTGATGTCGATGTATGGAACAACTGGTCTCTTGACAGTGAATTTCAGTACTGTGTCGAATATAATAAAGACCCCTGCTATCGTATCGAGCGGGTTGGCGGAGGAGCTTATACGGCCAGCAACTGGAGTTGCAATTCCGAATACTGGGATATCCCGGTGCTCGGATGGTCTCAGGGCGGCCGATTCGGAGGGAACGGCTCCAATATGGTGTTGATTAATTATGTGGCGCAGCAATCATTAAATGTATCTCGTTTTCCGCATCGGGATGTCGGCAGTGATCTGTATCCGGCCGGGACACGGCGCAATGTCAATGAGGGTGATTGCTGGATATATGCGCCGTTGAGCGATGTCACGCCCGAGCTTCTTCCGGACATCCAATCAAGAGAATCTTTTGAAATTGAAGGCCTGTTTGTCGGGTCGAAAATGGATATTGATGTCAGCTCGGTAGAAGCACAGTTGACAATAAATGCACGGTCTTCAGAAATCTCCATCGGGAAAACCGGCAGCAGCATTCACCTGAACCGGTACGCCATTGGATCTGCAGCAGTTTCACTTGTCGGAGTTGACGGCGCCACAATTTGCACTAAGAAGTGGAACACTCAATCGCTTACGCTTGCGGCTGTTCCACAGGGAATCTGGATTGTCAGAGTGAAAATGCCTTCCGGAATATGGTCTTCAAAAACGTGCATCACCGGAAGATAAGCGCGCGGGTGTCCTGGTATAGGCAATCACTTCGAGGTTGATATTGCGTTCATGCGCAACCTGCGCACATTGCCGCCGAAAATCCATTCTCTGATCATTTTTGGGTATTCGACGCTTACGCGCGCGCTATTTCGCAAGCCGCAATCGGGCACCCTCCGGATAAAATGTATGCGGGAATAAGCACTTCCCCGAGCATCGAAGCGCATTTGCTCTTAAATTCGCTGAATGATATCGGTCTAAAAAAAACAGGCTGTTCGTGATAGTTTGCCTTTTCGCCCCGGAAGCCGCTCCGAGCCCCGGCGGATATCCGTAGCTCGTGAGCCGGTGGCTGTAATCGAGCCTAGGCGCTGCAAAGAAATCCTCATAGCCTCACCGGGTTGGTTAAAAAATGATACTATTGGACTTATTGCAGTATCACTTTACGCGCATTGACAATTGATGAGCGGTTACCCTTAAACGCGATACGCAGAATATACATGCCCAGCGGCAAAGAACGACCCGATTGTGGGGCCATCCAGATTGCATGT
>WJKA01000041.1 GCA_014729375.1 Chitinivibrionales bacterium | reverse complement strand
GGTCCGGATGGCGAAAATAGAGCGGTTGAACTGACATTTGATTATGTATCCGATTTATCTGAAATTAACCAGCACACCCTGCCTGGTAGTCGGCGGCGGTAAAGTGGCGGAGCGGAAGATCGCAGCGCTGCTGGACGCCGGTGCAACGGTGACAGTGGTTGCCCCGCAGTTCACGCACGATATCGAAACCTGGGCCCGGGAAGACAAAATATTCGCGTTATATAAACGTATCTACAAAAAGGGTGAAGCAGCACATTATTTTTGTATTATAGCGGCAACAAATGATTCCGAAACCAACCGGACAATAAGCAAAGACGCCCGTGAATGCGGGAAACTGGTCAACGTTGTTGACACTCCGGATTTGTGCAATTTTTATGTTCCATCAATTATAAACAGAGGGAGACTTCAGATAGCAATTTCAACGGCAGGATCGTTTCCCGGCATGTCAAAAAAGATACGAAAAGAGCTCGAGCCGCTTTTCACCGGACAACACGCCCGGTTAATGGATATTCTTGCCGGCTTTCATACCGAATTGAAACGAAAAGTCGATTCCCATGACCAGCGGATGCTTACCTATGCAAAGGTAGTCGATTCAGAGGAACTACAGGAATTTCTCGATGGCAACGAATCTCCGCTCGAAAGGCTATTGCAGCAATGCATTTAGTATTACTCGGCATCAATCACTCCACCGCACCGGTGACACTCCGTGAGAGGTTCGTGTTTTCCGGGGATGAAACCGGGGAATTCTGCTTAACGCTTACACGAATCGACGGTATTGAGGAAGCCGTACTTCTCAGTACCTGCAACCGCACCGAAGTGATTATACGGTATGGAGCCCTGTCTCCCCAGAAACGTATCCGGCTTCCAGAAATTTTAACAACAGAGCTTTGTAACTGGAAACAGATTTCAAGTATTGAAAAAAAGAGTTTTTATCATTTTATCGATCGTGCAGCGATTAATCACCTGCTGCGGGTCGCTGCCGGTCTTGAATCGATGATTGTTGGCGAAGCACAGATACTTGCGCAGGTAAAAGACGCGTACCGTTATGCCTGCGAAGCTAAAACCAATGGATTTGTGCTCAACAAAGTAATGCATTCATCGTTTCGGGTGGGCAAACGGGCCCGGACTGAGACGGACATCAATATCGGAGCGGTTTCGGTCAGTCTTGCAGCAGCCGAGCTGGCACAGCAGCAGTACCGTCATTTCGAACAGAAAAACGGCCTGGTGATCGGCGCAGGCGAAATGGCCCATCTCGCGACTGAGCATCTGGTGAAAAAGAAAGTCGGCTCTTTGACAATTACCAACCGCACGAATGAAAAAGCGTATTCCCTTGCCCGGCATACGGGAACCAGTGCATTTCCCTATGCGCATCTTTCCGACTCACTGGTTTCCGCTGATTTCGTACTATCGGCAATCAGCGCCTCCGAGCCGATTATCAGCCGGCAGCAACTCGAATTTATCATGAAAAAGCGGAATTTCCGGGAGCTTGTTCTTATTGATATCAGCGTCCCGCGGAGCATCGATGAACAGGCGACATTGCTGAAAGGAATTACGCTGTTTGATATCGACACACTTAACAGCATTGTCGACAAAAACCTTTTGCGGCGCAAGTCGGAGATGCCGAAAGTCGAGACAATAATCAACGAAGAGATAGAAAAGTTGTATCACTGGTACCGCTCGCTTGAAATTACGCCGACAATAAAAGAGCTGGTTCATCATTTTGAACGCGTGCGGCAGAAAGAAATCCGTCGCGGGCCGCAGGACCTTTCTCCCGAACAGGAGGAGCGCCTTGAGTTGATGACCAAGCGACTGGTTAAAAAGATTCTCCGTGAACCGATCGAGCGATTGCGGAAAAGTCAATGCACCGGCATCGACAATGCAGCGTACTGGGTTGATGCAATCCGCTCGGCTTTCAACCTCGAACCCGAAATTAATGAATAAACTCATCCTCGGAACCCGAAAAAGCGCGCTTGCCAGAATCCAGACCGCACAGGTTACAGCGCTTTTTTCGCACTGCTATCCCGATCTTGCAATCGAAGAAAAGCTGATCGTAACAAAAGGTGACAGGATCCTTGAATCATCGCTGTCAAAAATCGGCGACAAGGGCCTTTTCACGCGTGAAATAGAGCAATGTCTTCTGGATGGTTCAATTCATTGCGCGGTTCACAGCTACAAAGACCTTCCCACAGAACTTCCCGACGGTCTGTGTATTGCCGCAGTAATCGAGCGCGTGCCGCCTGAAGACGTTCTTGTGGGAAAACCCGGTATCACACTTGATTCACTGCCTTCGGGAGCATGCATCGGCACCGACAGTATCCGCCGGAAAGCCCAGCTCGCTCATCACCGCCCCGACCTCGAAATCAAAAGTATCAGAGGAAATGTGGATACCCGAATCAGGAAACTCGATGAGGGGCTGTATGATGCCATAATTCTGGCCCGGGCAGGACTGCTCCGCCTTGGACTCGACAAAAGACTGTCATCCATACTCGATCCATCGATATGGTATCACGCAGTCGGCCAGGGAGCCATGGCTGTGGAGATCCGGGAAGATAATACCGTTGCACGATCTCTGACTGAGACGCTTGATCATGCGCCAACTCGCGCCGCAACCGATGCCGAGCGCTCATTACTTCGTGAACTTGAGGGCGGATGTCAGGTTCCACTCGGCGTCCGCACCAGCATCAATGACGGCACACTTACGCTTGAAGGCCTTGTGGCCGGGCCTGAAGGAACCCCTTTTATCGAAGAGACGGAAAGCGGCCCGGTTCACGATGCAAAAAAAATCGGAATAGCAGTAGCCCGTATGCTGATTGCCAGAGGTGCAGATATGATTTTGCAGGAAATACAAGCGAACCGCGGTCAGGACAGGTAAACAATGGATACACCGGGAAAAGTAATCATTCTGGGCTCGGGACCGGGCGATCCCGGTTTGATAACCGTCTCCGGCCGAGAGGCACTCATACAGGCAGATGTTATTATCTATGACTATCTTGCCAATCCGAAATTGCTTGCCTGTGCTCCTGCGCATTGTGAAAAGATATATGCCGGCAAAAAAGGTGCTCAGCATACGATGGAACAGGATCAGATCAACGACTTGATTTGCCGGAAAGCACAGAAAGGCAAAACGGTTGTCCGGCTGAAAGGCGGTGATCCCTATATTTTTGGGAGAGGTTCCGAGGAAGCAGAGTATTTACATCACAAGGGTATTCCTTTTTCTGTAATTCCCGGCATCCCGGCGGCACTGGGCGCTGCAGCCTGTGCAGGTATCCCGCTCACCGACCGGCGATACTGCTCTTCAGTGACATTCGTAACAGGCCATGAAGATCCCCGGAAGGAGACATCTTCGATTAACTGGCACTCACTGGCATCATCGGGGAGCACCCTCGTGTTTTATATGGGAGTGAAAAACCTTCCGTTGATAGCACAGAAGCTGATCGAGCATGGCATGGAGTCCCAGACACCGGCTTCAGTCATCCGTTGGGCCACGCTTCCTTTACAGAAAACAGTAAGTGGAACATTGGCGACAATTGCCGAAAAAGTTGCTGCTGCACAGATAGTGCCGCCGGCCTTGACAATTATCGGAAAAGTAAACGAGTTGCACTCATCTCTCGGATGGTTCGAAAACCTTCCCCTGTTCGGGAAAAGAATCATTATCACCCGAAGCCGTGCGCAGGCATCTGACCTTGCAGAACAACTGATACAGCTTGGAGCCGAGGTGATTGAAATGCCGGTCATCGAGATTATGCCTGCCGGGTCCGGCAAAGAAATCGATAAGGCAATTCAATCTGTCCAGCGTTACGACTGGCTCATATTCACCAGTGTCAACGGCGTATCGCTTTTCATGGACCGCATTTTCGAGCTCGGTTTTGATTCCCGCCTGCTTGCACCGGTCAAAGTAGCGGTTATCGGCTCGGCCACGGCTTTACGGTTGAAAGAGTACGGTATTCAGCCCGATTTTTCTCCGTCGAAATTCACCTCGCAGGTATTATTTGACGAGTTGCGCTCCCGGGAGGATCTTGCAGGAAAACAGTTCCTCCTGGCCCGGGCGGATATCGCCGGAAAAGAGCTTCCAGACAACCTTAAAAGATGCGGTGCAGTTGTCGATGACATCGTAGTTTACAAAACAGTACCGGGTACTACCGATAATGAAACAATCAGAAAAATGCTCGAAGAAAAATCCGTTGACGGTATTACGTTTACCAGCTCATCGACGGTGAAATATTTTGCCGATGCACTGGGGAAAGAGTGTATCAAAACGTGCAGCGGTTCGATTACCGCATTCTCAATCGGTCCGGAAACATCAAAGGCAATCAAATCCACAGGTATCGAGTTGTCTGCTGAAGCTTCTGTGCATACAATACCCGGCCTGGTCGAATCGATACGGGACTATTTTAAAAAATAAACAGGCACTATATCATGCTTATTTTCCTCTGTGTAATTTATTTCACCGGATTTTGTGCCACAACGCTTGGTCTGAGCCTTTACAGCAAACGCCTCTGTACCATCATCGCAGCCGCTGTGACGGCATCGGCTATACTCCTGTCCTATCCACTCTGTGTAAAAGCCGGAACCCGGCACATTGCATTATTGCTGAACAACTACTCTCTTCTAACCGATATTTGTCTTCTGGCAATTATTGAATCCACTGTCGCTATCATAACCGGCATAAAACTTATCGAAAATCATTACCTTCACGATAAAAAGAATCCATGGCTGCAGCTTCTCCTGTTCCCCTCCCTGGTGCTGATAATTCTGAATACACTGGCGCTTATTTACCTGTTCTATTCTTTCTCGGGAGTAACTTACTCTCACCTTGCATTTCTGTTTGCTGCAGGATTTTTTGTCGTGCTGATTGCGGCATCAGAGTTTTTCCGGTTACTGTTCCGCCAATGGGATTTCCGGATCGAGCTAAAATCGCTCACCGCGCTTCTCCAGGTAGTTCTTGCCATGTTTCTTCCATTACTTGTCGCACGTGTTGGCGTTAAAGACAAGTCACTGCAGGTGGATGTATCATCGATGTTCATTTCCTGTGCCGTAATCGGATTTGTTGTTCTTACCGGATTTATTGTCAAAACATTTATTCCCATCGAAAGGGTACCGAAGCCATGGCGTTTCTTACTCAGGGATTATATCTGATTTCAACCGGCCTCCTTGTGCCGGTCATAATTGTGCTGTTCGTACTTTTTATTCAATCCCTTCTTCTGCTGGGCGGGTTCTACGCATCGTATATAACCCGGACAAAGCATAGCAGAAAGTTGAACGACCTTTTGCCGAAAATTGAAGAGACTTTACAATCAAAAGCCCCTGTCAATCGGAGCGATATTTCGGCACTGCTGCCGGATAACGATCGATTTTCCCGTTCATTGCAAGCGGTCATCGGAAGTACGAATGGGGTGATATTGGAAAAAGCGCTGAGCGATTTCGAGCTTGCGTGCGAAAAGGAGCTCGATAGAGGCAAGATTCTGATCCGCATGGGCCCGATGTTTGGTCTGATGGGCACGTTGATTCCCATGGCCCCGGCGCTGGCCGGCCTTGCCGCAGGCGATCTTTCCGCAATGGCCGATAATATGCAGGTGGCTTTTTCGACCACTGTTATCGGCGTTCTTGTGGGCGCAATCGGATTTTTCAGCTATACCTTGAAACGACGATGGTTCAAAGAAGACATGCGAAACCTTGAATATGTGAAAGATCTGGTGAAGAATGGAGCAGTGAAGAGAGAGGTTGAATAATTCTGTCTGGTCTCTATTCCACCGGAACATCGTTGCTGCAGTCATACGGATTTTTGTATGAATTATAACAGAGATTTTTTTAACGACGCCGAGGACACCGACCCCTTGTCGGGGATAGCGAACCTTTTTGATGTCGCCATGGTTTTTGCCGTCGCACTGCTGGTTGCCGCTGTATCGTATATGCGCCTTTCGGACCTCCTCACCAATAAGGATGTCACCATTGTCAAAAATCCGGGTAAGAACGATATGGAAATTATCAGGAAATCGGGAAAAACGATCGAGCGGTATAAAGC
>WJKA01000486.1 GCA_014729375.1 Chitinivibrionales bacterium | reverse complement strand
ATTCTTCGCTGGGCGTACAAATGAAATCGGTTGGCGAGACCATGGCTGTCGGACGTACATTCAAAGAAGCGCTGCAAAAAGGCCTGCGCGGTCTGGAGATCTCCAGGAGCGGCCTGGATGAAACCAAGTTCGGAGGCCTCGGAAACGATGAAATCCTGTCCATGCTCGGAGTACTTCGCTGCGACCGCCTGTTCGTGATCGGCCGCGCGCTGCGGCTTGGAATCGACACTGCCGAAATACACGAAAAAACCGGCATTGATCCCTGGTTTATCAACAATGTGAAAGATATTATCGATTTTGAAGCATCATTGTCAGGACCGCTCCCGGAGGCGGGGAACGATGAGCAGGCCGATGTGATAAAACGGGCGAAACAGTGGGGATTTTCAGATGCACAGCTTGCACGGTGCTTCGACACATCAGAAACAGCGATCAGAAAAAAACGCAAAAACCTCGGGATCGTCCCAACATACAAACTGGTTGATACCTGCGCCGCAGAATTTGAAGCCTGCACGCCCTATTACTATTCCACGTACGAATATGAAGATGAGAGCATTGCCTCGGACCGCAAAAAGATAATTATCCTCGGCGGCGGTCCCAACCGTATCGGCCAGGGAATCGAATTTGACTATTGCTGCTGTCAGGCATCATTTGCCCTGCGCGACATGGGAATAGAATCGATCATGGTCAACTCGAACCCCGAAACGGTCAGCACCGATTATGACACATCGGACAAGCTTTATTTCGAACCGCTCACTTTTGAAGATGTCATGAACATAGTTGACAAAGAGAAGCCTGACGGAATAATTATTCAGTTCGGCGGGCAGACGCCGCTGAACCTGGCCCGCCGGCTGCACGATGCAGGCGCTCAGCTTATCGGCACGGCCGTCGAATCAATTGAACGGGCCGAGGACCGCGATGAATTCGCCGCCATGTGCAAAAAACTCGGCCTGAAACAACCCCCCAGCGGGATGGCGGCAACTATTGATGAAGCGCTGAAAATCTGCAGCGAAATCGGCTACCCCATACTGCTCAGGCCCTCATTTGTGCTCGGTGGTCGCGCCATGAGAATTATCCACGACAAAGACGAGCTTTATACGTTTATCGACGAAGCAAAGGAGGCGGGGGAAAACCGTCCCGTACTCATCGATAAATTCATCGGCGATGCAATTGAAGTCGATGTCGATGCTCTCTCCGACGGCACGACAACCATGATCTGTGGAATCATGGAGCATATTGAAGAAGCCGGGATTCATTCCGGCGACAGTGCGTGCGTGGTACCTCCCTATTCGCTCTCCAAGGGCATGATCGAACAAATCAGAAACAAGACCGTCGCAATTGCCAGCGAACTCGGCGTGGTCGGATTGATGAATATTCAGTATGCCGTGAACGAAGAGACGGTGTATGTTCTCGAAGTTAACCCGCGTGCATCAAGAACTGTCCCCTTTGTCAGCAAAGCCACGGGCATTCCCTGGGCATATATAGCGGCAAAGGTCATGGCCGGAGCATCGCTGGACTCGATTCCCGAAGCAAAGGAACGCACAACCGATTATTTCTCAGTCAAAGAATCGGTGCTTCCGTTCAACAAATTCCCCGGCGCGGACACGGTCCTGGGGCCGGAAATGAAATCAACAGGCGAAGTAATGGGTGTCGACCATGATTTCGGGCTCGCATTTGCCAAGTCGCAGGATGCCGCCGGAAACTTTCTTCCCCGGTCGGGAACCGTATTTGTCAGCGTCCGCAACAGCGCAAAACGGAGCATTATTTTTGCGGCAAAGACCCTGGTCGACATGGGATTCCAGCTCTGCGCGACCGAAGGTACCTGGCATGCACTTACCAGCGCGGGAATCAACGTCAGAAAAGTACATAAAATCGGTGAAGGCAAACCCGATATTGTCGACCTGATAAAAGCAAACAATGTCGACCTTGTTATCAATGTACCTGCGGGGCGCAAATCGCTGATCGACTCAAAGCCGATACGAAGTGCAGCCGTGGCACAGAGTATTCCCTATATTACCACGCTTGAAGGCGCGCAGGCCGCAATAGGAGGAATGTATTCACTCGAACAGCGGGGCTTCGATGTGGTCAGTATCCAGGAACGTGCTGCTCCTCCGAAAAACGAGCTGCACAACAACGCTGAGGTGCTGTCGAAAAAACGGTCCATGTGGAACGGTTCGTGAAGAATGCCGGATACAGATATTACAATTCCGTTCCCTGGTATCAGGATGCAGAGTTGCGGGTTTCAATTTTTCACCGACTCCCGGGAGGTTTAATGTCGAAATTCATATTTGTTACCGGAGGAGTTGTTTCATCCCTGGGAAAGGGAATCGCAGCATCATCGATAGGACTGCTGCTTAAATCGCGCGGCATACGGGTTGCCAACCAGAAGTTTGATCCCTACCTCAATGTGGATCCGGGAACGATGAATCCCTATCAGCACGGCGAGGTGTATGTTACCGACGATGGTGCGGAAACAGATTTGGACCTCGGTCATTATGAGCGTTTTACCGGCGTAACAACAAGCCGGAACGCCAACTATACAACCGGTAAAATATACGACTCGATCATTAAAAAAGAGCGCCGCGGCGATTATCTCGGCGGGACAGTGCAAGTCGTTCCGCATGTCACCACGGAAATATGCGACAGTATCCGTTCGATGGAGTCTCCCGAGGTTGATGTCGTTATCAGCGAAATCGGCGGCACGGTTGGTGATATCGAAAGCCATCCGTTTCTTGAAGCACTCCGTCAATTCAGCCTTCAAACCGGAAAAAGTAACTGTCTTTTTGTTCATGTCACTCTGGTGCCGTATCTCAGAAAGGCCGGTGAAGTCAAGACCAAGCCGACCCAGCATTCTGTGGGCCGCCTCAGAGAAATCGGTATCATCCCCGACATCCTCATTTGCCGCACCGAAAAGCACCTTGACAAAGATGTCCGGCGGAAAATCTCCCTTTTCTGCAATGTCGACACCGAAGCGGTTATCGAGGCTTTTGATGTGCAGCATACTATATATGAAGTCCCGCTGGATTTTGCCTCGCAGAACCTCGATCATGTTATTGTCGACTCTCTCGGTCTGCGTGCGGGACGACGGAACCTCAGCGCCTGGAGAGAATATGTCGAGAAAGTAATCGAGGCAAAACACGAAATTACCATTGCCGTAGTCGGGAAATACTCCGAGCTTCTCGATGCCTACAAGTCGATTCATGAATCGCTCAATCACGGCGGCGCGCATCACTCCGCAAAAGTCACTATTATCAGCATATCATCGGAAGAAATCGAAGAAAAAGGCGCTGCAAAAGTACTCAAAGGAATGCATGGCATCCTGGTCCCCGGCGGATTCGGCACGCGGGGCCATGAGGGGAAAATACTGGCGATAAAATATGCGCGCGAGCACAATGTCCCGTTCCTCGGTATCTGCCTCGGCCTGCAAATGGCCGTTGTCGAGTTTGCGCGTAATGTCCTTAAACTGCACAATGCCGACAGTACGGAGCTTGTCCCGGAAACCGGCCATCCGGTGATTCACCTCATGGAAGAACAGAAACGGGTGATGAACCTGGGCGGCACCATGCGCCTCGGCGCATTTCCATGCATCCTGAAACCCGGCACCAAGGCCCGGAAAATATTCGGCAAAGAGCGCATAAGCGAACGGCACCGACACCGGTATGAATTCAACAACGATTATCGAAAGCAGTTTGAAGACAAGGGAAT
>WJKA01000485.1 GCA_014729375.1 Chitinivibrionales bacterium | reverse complement strand
TCGTTCGCCGTTGGCGCTTTTTGTGCGATACTATTTCCCGTTCCTTGTCTTGCCCATTCTTCTGATGCAACTTTCCCCAGTATTGATTTCAGCGGCAGTTTTTGTACGTTGTTGCAGAGCACTTGTGGTGACGGGCCCCACGAAACACAGGTAAGTGCTAAGATTCGCTTAAGGGCGGATGTTACTATTGTGCCTGAAGAACTGGCGTTTACGGTCCGATTTCAGAATGCCGCAGGAGAATATTTCCTGGGTCCCGGCCAATTATACCCGGCCAATAACGTGGCGACTGATAAGCCGAGTGGCGGATTTTTTCCGCGAGGTAACGCTCTTGTGGATTATATGTATGTATCCTGGAAGCCGTCAAATGATGTAGAATGTGCTATAGGGGTTTTTGAACCATGGACCTATGAGATGGGGACAAGGGAAGGTATCAGTTCACTTCTGAACGGCATCAGCGATTGCGGAAACTATCTACACAATCTTCATTTTACCACGCTTGCCGGTTTCAAGCCTTCAGTTACTAATCTGTTCAGATCAGTTCCAGCTTTTGGTATTCGTTATGATCTCCTGGAAGAGGTTCGTATCCGTGGTTTTGCCATGAGCACCCAGGTTGAAAAATGGGAGCTGTTCAATGCGGAATGGGAGTTGTCGAAACATTTGCCTGACTACACAAGCTATTTTTTTGAGTTTGAATATCGTGGCGATGTTCTGGGTAAGGCTTCCACCTATCGAATAGACTTTGGATGGGTCGATGTTATGCATGTGTCGGGGATGAGTGATCCTGATAATTGGGGGTTTAACTGGGGTTTCGTAGTGAGCCAGCGGCTGTTGAGTGATCATTTTTCGGTGAACGCATTCTTTTATCGCTCTGAGGACACGCTTGCCAACAGGCTGGTCAGCTTTATCAAGCAGGAAGAATCAGTTATTCTGACAGTTGCCTGGGGAGGAGATGTTTCGTCTGACAGCAGGTTTTACAATTATTTCTGTAAGCACCTGATTCATTTGGGATTGAGTAAATCTCATGTCTATCACGGATCTTTTGTTCCAGTTGATTTTGGTTGTCTCAGGGCACTGACGCCGATTACTGAAGACGAAATCGTCCTGGAGGGCTTGTACGTAGAAAGGGTGGACCACCAATTTTCCTGGAATCTCGGATTTCAGATCATCAAGAACCCTGGTGCAGGGGAAGAAAACTGGTTGGTTATTCCGGAGTTGGGAATAAGCATCCAGTTTTAAGAATGTACCCTGTAATCTCCCTTTTCCTCATTATGGAAATAGGATCTCACGCAATAGTGAACGAATCACATGAATCGTGCGTGAAATATGGCCCCTTACGGTCAGCAGCATACATGGCTATCAAAAACAGCTGGAAAACAATATTGATTGTAAAAGTAGCCTCTCCCGACTGCACAATTCATTATGTGCTGGAGCAAAGTGTTTATCTTCTTTGTGTGTAGAAGTCAAATAAACTACGTTTTTACTACTATCGCTACGCCAAACTCTCCAACCAGCTGAAGTACAATCTACGATATAAAGAGTATCGAAAAACGCAAGCACGATAAAGTAAGGCTCCGTCCTGGATGGGAGATATTTTTTATATATTGAGATGGTTCTTGTGCAAAGAAAAATCATGACACAATTAAATAGTATGTAATGTCAATCACTTAGCAAAGAGCAAAAAAAATCGGTTTTGGAGAAAAAAAGTGTTGACATATAGAGAGAGAAGTATAAAATCAGTGGTAAGTAAGCAATTACTTACTTTGGTGCGAGTGCAGGGAAAGGCATTCCATTATGAGAGAAGCAAGCTGGTCCAATATCGAAAGAATTTGGATTCATGAAGAGATTCTCCTCCGTTGTCTTCTGCAGGGTAAGCAAAGCGCAAGGAGGATTTCTGCAAGACAGACCACGAAGAGCCCAACCTCGAATCTAATCAATAAAAACAAACTGATAAATGCGGTGTACGGTGTTTCTGACGAGAAGAATCAGATAGGAGCAGAGTTCGTATATCCGGTGAAAGGAGCTTAGCTATGTCCCAGAACAATGACGATAAATACATTGTGTACATTGATACTGGAGGAACCTTTTCCGACGCAGTCGTGGTCAGACGCGACGGCACGTTTATGAACGGCAAGGCGCCGACCACCTCGGAGAACCTGGAGGAGTGCTTTTTCAATTGCATCGAAGCGGCGGCGAAAAACGGAGGGAAATCGCTGGATGAGGTTCTTTCTCGAACCGAGATCCTGGGATACGGAACCACAGCCGGCACGAACGCCATACTTACCCGATATAATGCTCCCAAGCTCGGACTGATTATCACCAAAGGATTTGAGGACACCACCACAATCGGCCGGGCTTTCGGACGGTGGGCTGGCATACATCCTATTGAAAGCATTCATGTACCCACAACCTTCCGGCCGGAGCCGCTTATTTCTCGCAGTATGATCAGAGGAGTCACCGGAAGGATAGATTCTGCGGGAGAGGAAATTATTCCGCTGTACGAGCACGAGGCCGAGCAGGCGGTAAAGGAGCTCCTGGAAGCAGGGGTTGACGGCATCTGCGTGGTATTTTTGTGGTCGTTTCTCAATGACGGACATGAACAGAAGGTGAAGGAGATCATTGAGAAACTGGCCCCGGGTATGCCGGTATCGCTCTCATCGGAAACCTCGCCTTTGATCCGGGAATTTTCTCGGGCGAACAGCACGATTGTTAATCTGTACGTGGGAACGGCGTTGAGGAGTCTG
>WJKA01000484.1 GCA_014729375.1 Chitinivibrionales bacterium | reverse complement strand
ATCCGGGGATTTCCGTTCGATGCTGTCGTTTTCTTCTCCGGACGACCCGGCAAGACGTCTGACCTCTTTTAAGTCAAGCTCACGGCCGGTATCCTCCCGGGTTTGACAAAAACACGCACCTGCCAGGACAACCAGCAGGCATGCACTCCGGAACAGGACATTTCGATACCCGGTCATTACCGCAAACTCCTTATGCGCTCTTCAGCAGAAACCAGGGACACAATTCTGATCCCGAAATTTTCATCAACAACCACAACTTCGCCTTTTGCAACAACTTTATCATTTACCATGAGATCAACCGGTTCACCAGCCATACGTTCGAGCTCGACAATCGATCCGGGTGCAAGTTCCAGTATCCGTTTGATCGACATATTCGTTCTTCCCAGTTCAATCGAGACATCCAGATCAACATCCATCAGCATTTCCACCGAATCAGGCCGTCCTTTGCCCTGCGGTTGGGCCCCGGAGGCCGGTGTCTCCTGAAACGACCCACTGTCGTCAAGGTCTGAAGAGACCCCGGCGAGGTCATTGAGTTCTTCGGAACTGAGCCCGATACCGTCATCACCCTCCTGCGATCCGGCACTCTCTCCCGCACTTCCCATGCGGGAAATCAGCTCTGCGGCCATGTCACCGGGGATAATCAGCGCTAGCTTGCCCGGTTCCATATCTTCAACGGATATTTCGAGAATTGCCATATCGCTTCCAGAGGTATCAAAGGGCGGTGAGCCGGGGTCGTACTCACTGACCTCAATATTGCCGAATGATACAGACTCTCCGAATTTTTCGCCGAGTTCCACTCCAAACGGGTTAATCATCTGACTGGTCAACTCGCTGATTGCATCCTTGTGGTCTTCGGTGTAGTCCGCACTGCCGTCCCCCATCATCATAAGGTCCGAGAGCATGGCCACTGTTTTTTTGGCAATAACCATGTACAGGTCTCCGCCAACCGCCCCTTCGGCGACGATTTTCAGGGCAAGAGATTCACCGGTTACGGCTTCCTGCAATGCAGCGGCATCGGTCTTTTCGCATTTGAAAACTGAAAAACCGATTTGCTTGTTGAGAACGGTTGTCAGGACAGTCTGTGCATGGTTGTCAAACAGCTCGACAGCGCTTTTGAGGGCAGCATAGTCTTTAGCTGCGCCAGTTGTCTCATCAGTGCCGTTGTCAAGAGAATCCGCGCCGACATCAGTGCTTTCGTTCTCGGCCAGCAAATCATTTATCTGATCTTCTGATAGTGGTTCACTCATGATTACCGGGAACCTCCTTTTCAATTATCTTGGTAATTTTAGCCGCTTTTTTCCGTCCGACCAGGCCTATCTTGCCGGCCATTTTGGTTTTGCCTCCCACCTGAATACTCAGATCGCTGTCGGCCGGCTTGTCCAGGCAGAGTACATCCCCCCGCTTAAGCTGGAGCAGGTCTCTTATTGTCAGCTTTGTCTTCCCGATAACTGCGGCCAGGGGGAGTTCAAGCGTATCGATTTCATGTTCGAGCACCTGGCGTGTTTCGACCGTTGCGGTGCTTTGCGACGACATCCATGATTCCCCTGAAAGTTTACTGATCACGCTTTCAAGCACCATATAGGGAAAACAGAGACTCATCAGTCCCGATGCATTCTGCATGCGGACCTCCAGTGAAATCAGGATAACCGTTTCACCGGGGGGTGCGATCTGTACAAACTGCGGATTTGTTTCATACGTTTCGATACGGGGAGTAAAGACGCCGATGTGCTCCCAGATGTCCTTGAGGTCGCTTAATCCCCGTTCGACAATCCGCCTGATAACGTTTTCTTCGATCAGGGTCAGTTCACGGTTTTGTTCTGACGGTTTTCCCTGTCCGCCGAAGAGGCGGTCGATGATGAAAAAGACCAGGGAGGGATTGATTTCCATGATTGCATTTCCCTCGAGCGGGTCCATTTTAAAAACATAGATACAGCTCGGGTTGGATATTGACATTATAAACTCAGAAAATGTCAACTGGTCGACGCTGACCAGCTCGATTTCGACGAATGTCCGGAGAAAATTGGTCAGCGAGGTTGAGTATTGCCTGGCATAGCCTTCGTGAAGGTTTTGCAGGGTACGCATCTGGTCTTTCGAGACCCGGTCCGGCCGGCGGAAGTCATAGAGAGAAAGGGCTTTTTCCTGCTCAGCCTCTTCTTCACCTCCCGACGGGGCCTCTTCCATACCGCCAAGGTCTGATTCGCCTCCCGCGGAGACTGCACTCAACAGGGCATCAACTTCATCTTGCGAGAGTATATCACTCACGGTTTTTTCCTTTACTATTGAATAATAAACTGGTCCAGCAGAACATTATTGACTTCACCCATTTTCGGCGGAATAATACTGTTGACCCGCCGCAGGAACTCTTTCCGGATTCTTTCTTTTGCCGACGGTTCGTTGACTTCCTGCAATGTCATGCGCGAAAGCTGTTCGATCAGCATGTTTTTGAACCGCGGTGCGCGCCGTGTAAGTTCTTCCGGAAGTTCCCTATGGGTTTCATCAAATTCGAGGATAACGACAACTTTCAGAAACCGCTCTCCGTCGGTACCGGCGATATTGACGATTGCTTCAATCGGTTCGGAGGTCATGCCCATACTCATGGTTTCTTCCACAACGACCTCTGCGGAGTCCTCTACAGCTTCTGCAGCCTCCTCTTCCTCGTTTTTCGGCCGTGTGACCGTAAACAGGACAACCGCCATGATCAAATTAACAAGGACAATTCCTCCGATAATGCCGAAAAAGAGGATCGTATTGGACCCTTCTTTTTTCGCGCCTTCCCCTCCGGCCTCAGGGGCCTGTTCTTTCTGTTCCTGTTTTTTTTCTTCCTCGGGCATTATATCCTCCGTTTACACGTACGGTACTATTTCTTTGCTTGCTCTGATTCCTGTTTTTTCAGATATTCGACATATATTTCAATCCGCCTGTTTTTCTGCCGGTTTTTTGGGGTATCGTTTGGTGCGACCGGCCGGTATTCACCGTATCCGACAGCGCTGAGCCGCGCGGGATCGATCCCGCAGTTATAGGCGAAAAATTTGACAATATTAAGCGCCCGGGACGCAGACAATTCCCAGTTTGACGGGAATTTTTGTGTACTAATCGGCGTATTGTCGGTATGGCCCTCAACCCGTATCTTTGCGTTTGGATCGATATTGATGATTTTAATCAATTTGTAAAGAAGATCGATAAATTCCGGTCTGATTTCCGCGCTTCCCACAGAAAAGCCGATTGGATCGGCTATTTTGATTGCCAGTCCGGAATCGGTAATCTTGACCTTGATCCCGTCCTGCATGTTTTCCTGCTTAGCGACCTCCCGGATTCTGCGTCGTGCGTCGATTGCCATACGCTTGTTCTGCTCATCCCCGCCCAGCCGGGGAATAAGAATGTCCTTTGTTATCACGATCGAGGGAAAATCTTCCAGAACGCCGCTGAACGCATTCTGGAATGATGACGCCGCGACATGAAATTTGGCGGGATCGATTGTTGACATTGCAAGAAGCATGACAAAAAAGCACAACAGAAGTGTCATCATGTCACCATAGGTGAGCATGTACTCCGGGGCGCCTTTTTTGCCTTCCTCTTTTTTTCTTTTCCCTGCCATTTTGCGGTATTCCCTATTTCTGCTTCATTGCCTGTGCGCGGAGCGACGGCTCGATGAATGCAGTCAGTTTCTGCTCCACAATTCGAGGGTTATCCCCCGACTGAAGCGACATAATACCTTCAAGCATAAGTTCTTTTATGAGAATTTCATTTGCCGAATACACTTTCAACTTATTGTTAACCGGAAGACAGAACACATTGGCGATCATGGAGCCGTACATGGTTGTCAGGAGTGCGACCGCCATATTGGGACCGATCGATGAAACGTCCTGCATATTTCCCAGCATGAGAATAAGGCCGATCAGCGTTCCGATCATGCCGAATGCAGGCGCCAGGGTTGCGGCAAAATCAAAAATCACCGCGCCGTTTGCATGGCGGGATTCTATGAACGTAATCTCAGTACTGAGAATATCTTTAATCAGGTCGGGTTCCGTGCCGTCGACAGCGAGCTGGATTCCTTTTTTCAAAAATTCATCATCGATTTCAGCGGCCCGAGCCTCAAGTGCAAGAATACCCTCCCGGCGGGCCTGCTCGGCGAATTCCACAAGCTGCTTGATTATCTGCACAGGCGTGTTCTGTTTCACAAAAAGGATATTTTTAATAACGCCGCCGGTGGCAAGCACCCGGGACAGCGGAAAAGCCGTCAATACAGCACCGGCCGTACCGCCGAGAACAATCTGCACCGATGGAATATCAATAAACGCCGCAACATTTCCCTTCATGCCAAGCAGAATCAATCCTACTGCCGCTATCAGACCGGTAATTGTCGCAATATCCATATTGAAATATTCCTCTGATTATAAGAAATTTGAGATCAATAAATTATGTGCCTGTTTCCCCGCTCTCTCCATGCGCATTCTCCCTGTTTTTCCGAACAACATTAATTGTCTGATTACACAGTTGCTTGTATTTAACTGTTTTTCTGACAATATCTTCCAGTGAATTTCTCACAATGACTTTTTTTCCCGTAGTCAGGCTAATTATTGAATCGGGCGTCGACTCCATCGATTCGATATAATCGGCGTTCAACACAAACTCTTCCCCGTTCAATCGGCGCAATGCTATCATTACTTATGTCTCTGTTTCATTGTAACTTGTTATTAATTGCCGTCTTACCAAATTTTAATGTAATGCTCGTCTCAGGTCAACCTTCTTGATTAATCATTTCAGTATTTCTCTTGTGCAAACAGGCGGGGGACCTGTCCGGACAGGCCCCGTCCGGTCTGTTTCTATTATCGTACAAGCTGTACCAGCTCCTGAAGTATGGTATCGCTTGTTGTAATTACCCGTGCGTTTGCCTGGTATCCCCGCTGTGTTGTAATCATTGTTGTAAATTCTGAAGCGAGATCGACATTTGACATTTCCAGTGCGCCCGGTTTGACCTTCGTGGTTGTCCCGACGCCAGCCTGGAGCATAACCGCCTCGCCCGAGTTGTTGGATTGCGAAAACATGCTGTCCCCTGCTTTCAGTAATCCGGCGGGATTATTGAATTCGGCAAGATATATTCGGGCTATCGACATATTAATTCCGTTGGTATAAATACCTTCTATTTCACCGAATTCATCAATGGAAATTTCCTGAAGGTTTCCCATTGGATACCCGTCCTGATACCATGCAGCGGTGGTTGATTCGGACCTGAACTGCGTAATACCTTCCACCGAGCCCGGCGACCCGACATCGAGGTTGACCGACACGACACTCGATCCGTTCATCGGGTCGAACCTGAAGCTTGTCGAGTTATCATCAAAAGTAAACGATGACGGGGTCCCGTCCTGCCCGAACGTGATCCGGCCGGTATTTCCTCCCAGGATTTCTTCGCCCCCTTCCATGGTAACCTGCCAGAGCCATTCGCCGGGATCACCGGAATGTGTAAAGGTTGTCGTCAAAATGTGAGAATCCCCGGACTCATCATATACGGTAATAGAGGTTGAATGCTGGCCGGTATCTCGTGCTGTCTGGATTTCGGTAGCCACCATATTGGTATTAAAGCGTGTCGGCGCGGTTGCATCGTTGTCATTGTTGCTTGCCTGGACTGAAATATTGGTGAGTGCAAACGGCAGCTCGGGCTGTCCGCGCACCACCAGCGCGCCGTCGGGGATCCGGTCATCGGGCGTATTGGCATTATTGATATCCACCGATGGGTTCTGATAGGGCGTTGCATCGTAGGGTGGAAGCTGATACGCCTGCCTGATAAGGCTTACAAGGTCGCCCAGACTGGTGATCCCGTCGGCAAGAGTACCTGCGGGGTCGAACGTGCCGTTTACCGTTGCGATTGTTCTGCCCCCTACTGCGCCATTTATACTGATGACATCACCGGACTCGAGTCCGAGAGAATTGCCGCTTGCATCATAGACGGTTGAAAGCGCATCGGTTTCATCGGCCGGTGCAAGTATGCTCCCTGAGGCGGGAGTATCACCGGCTGCTATTGATGGGCCCCAGGTAAAGGTATTGGTAACGAACGATCCAGAGAGGGGCCTGCTGCTTTCGACCCTGAGATTATTTACTGCGCTTCCCAGGGCGCTCACGACAATCGTCCCGTCAATCGGGTTGACCGCTGCGGAGTTGGCCGGATTGACCGCGCTGACAACCTGCGAGACCGCGCCGGCCAGGTCCTGGAGTGAGGTTGTATCGGATACGGTAATAGAAACAGGCGTCGTGCCATCGGCGGAAACCGTCAGGATATCTCCGGAGGTAATGCCAAGATCCTGCCCGTATTGATCGAACAGCGATACAAGATAATCGCCTGATGCGGACGTGGCGAGAAAGCGGTTTGTAT
>WJKA01000483.1 GCA_014729375.1 Chitinivibrionales bacterium | reverse complement strand
GTATATGAATCATCGCTTAAAATATGGGAATTTTGCCCGACAGGAGATAACCTTCTTGCATTCGACAAACCGTTCTTCGAAAAAATCGACAAAATCAGCACGCCGGCCGCATGGCTGATCACGCATATTCACCGGGACCCGCGCGTGCAGAAACTTTTCGGCACGAAACACTCAATGATCTGGGATGAAACAATCGTGCTGTATCTCAACAAACCGGAACTGGTGGCAAGTGTCGAGCGGATCGATCGAAACCCGGTTTTCAGGTTTACCACATGGAACGGCGAAGAAGCGCTCAGGCTGTATATTGACCTGCTCAAACGGGAGCCCAAACTGCAGGCAAAACGAAATACCGTTGAGTGACCGGGGCTGTCGTCGCTGGCAAAGTATTAGTATGCAATAGAATTTGCTTTATGCGAAGAGGCGGTACATAAAAAAGAACAAAGGACCATATTCGATCCCGTTTTTTGCACGAACTTTACTCCCGGATGAAACGTCACTTACTATCGTATTCCAACTCAAGTATGCATTTCTGTATTTCTGCTGGCCGGGCAGTCTCTGAAAATAAATCCACGCCGCGCTGCCGCGCCGGAAATCTAAAATGCGCTCTTTTTGACGGCCTTGCTTGACGGATGCCCGAAGATGTACATGGTTGCGGGGAGCCTGCGCAAATCCCTGCGATCCGGCACGGCGGGATGGGAAATCATGCGTCCGGTAAGGCTGAAAACCTGCGCGCGGTCCCCGTACCCGCGCCCGTGCTTAACAAACACAATAGAGCGTTGTGTGCTGTTTGTTGACGGCGACAGAAGAATATACCATGCCGACGGATTCGGTTCGCCGTCGGGGAAAATATCCTGTCCCTCATTATTGACATTGACCCAGAGATCGTAAAACACAGTAACTTCCTCGTCAAATGGGTTGACAAAAGTGGTTTCATACGGCATTGTGGTAACGGTTGCTTCACCAACAATCTCGTTCCAGTCCGGGTCCACCATGCGGAAAACAAAGTTGTAATACGCAGTATCGCCTTCCGCAAGACCGTGTATATCTGTGTCAAATGTTATCGTTATCGGTGATGTCGCGTACACCGGCGCATCCTGAACACCGGGATATATCCAGGTAAGCTGCACCTGAGCAATTGATATGCCGGCCATGCTCACCAAACATGTGCACATCAGATAACTGCGAGCAGTATACCGTATGCTTTGTACCAGTCCCTTGTTTCCCATGTATCCTCCTTTGTGTGAACACAATCCCCGGACAATAAGCCGGTTTACCGGACAATAAGCCGGTTTACCGGACAATAAACCGGTATGATTCCGCCGCGTCGCTTTTTTTCCGCTCGACCAGCGCCGTATAGAGCCCCGGGCAGAATCCCGAACGATCGATTTTTACGACCGGGCCGGTGATAGCGTCTGCAGAAAAGACGCATGCACCTTTCATAGTGTACAGTGACAGCGTCACCGCTCCGCCGCGGTCATTGTGATATTCAATGATTTTGCCGCTTTGAAAAATATTCCCGCGCCCTGCAGCAGTGGAAAGTATGTTGTCCGATCCCGACACAAGCGATCCGCCCTCGCCCACCGCCGGGCCAGCCTGGCCCCAGTAGTCAACCGCGCGTACGCGATAATGGCCCTTTGTTGCAGGACCCGAATGCAGATACGCGGCCTCAACAATGTCATTCTCGTTAACACGGGTGTATTGACCGTCTTCGGCAGTGGAATACAATATCTCATACGTCCTGATATTCCGTGCGGAAACCTCATCCCATTCGACAAGAAATTCCCTGGTTTGATACATCCCGCCGTACTGAGTAACAGATACATTCGAAACCGCTTCCGGCGGCGAACCCGGCTGCTGTGTCAGTACAAGAAGACTGACCGTATTATAGGGCATGTCAAGGTCGGTGCTGAATGTCCCCCCGCTGATATCCACCTGCACAGGCTCTTCGAGATACTCAAGCTCGTCATGAAGGCGCATATCGGCAAGGCGCTGCTGGTTCATATTATCCGAATCGCCGGGATCTGCATAGCTGTACGGACTGCTGTGATCGACATCAATGCGGTAGTGCGTGTACATTGCCGATGAAAACGGAATGTTGTTCACCGTCACCGTTACCGGGTGTGACGGCCCCTGATTTTCAGTTAAAACGTCATCGTGATACACTAACAGTGCAATATCACCTTCCGCTGTTTTTGTCGCAATAATACCGATATCATCCGTGACCCGCGGGGCAGCGGTAACGGCAATCCGCCTGTTTCCCAGAAGCGCCATGGCAACAAGAACCGTATATGACGGCAGTTTGACAAGACTGAACCGCGTTGCACTGCCGAACGGCACCATGAGCACCCGCTGGCCGAATTCTCCCAGATGGATATTATCACGGGCAAGCCCGGTATAGTTGACACCCATGCTGTCAATGATACGCACGATATGCTGGTTCACCGAGTTGGCCACAACCGATGCTGCATTGGGCATCGGACGCCAGCCCTTGTAACTCGCCCACCCGGTCTGCGCATCACCTTCATTGTTGATAATCGGCACATCGGCAAGCGACGGGTAATTCGAATGGATCCAGTCAATGAACTCGATCTCCTGGTTGACCTGTTCGGTCGGCACCTCTTTTTTGTGGTACGTTATGTAATCGAGACGGACTCCCTGTTCACCGGTAAAAATATTTGTGCCGTTGGCGCAATGGTCCCAGATATTGAACCTGTTGAATGACGGGATCCCCCGCGCTATTGCAGCACCGCCGAACTGGAGCCCGGAATCAGCCTCCCGCAAGCCTTCAGAACAGGCATCATAGTACGCATAAAAATCCTCCGAGTCGATATTTGACATCCCGAACGCAGAAACATCAGGCTCATTGTTCGTCTCAAACATCCAGGTCCGGACCGTTTCCGCACCATACTTTGATATCAGATGCTCGGCCACATCCGTTACAAAGGTTTTATATCGCGTCCGCTCGGTTTCATCGGTGGCAAAGATATCATAATCCCAGACACCGCCTTTCGGCCCCATAAGAGGAAATATGACCCCTAAATCATTATGCACAACAGGGTTGAGCACGCTGTCCAGCCGGGTAAAATCATACGATGGGTTATCGCTGTTTATAGTGCCGTCAATCAGGTCAAGAAGCCACAACGGGCGGATTTTATATCGCTCGTGCGGAATCGCTCCCATAAAATCGAGTTGCTGCCGCATCCGGGGCTCAAAAAACCGCTCTGTGTATAAAATTCCGGTCTCATTCCAGAAATGCTTCAGATCACCGGACTCCTGAGCATAATCAACAGTCATGGATACCTGTGAATTTACTGCCGTGTGCAAACATATTGCAACTAAAACCAGAACAGCGGCTGTATGAGTGTGTGCCTTTTTCATCCGACCCCTCCTCAACTCTAAGTATACAAGATTTCTCAATACAATGATATAATATATGAACTGCACCTGTTCCATGAAGGCAAATTCTATTAAATTGATTGACTTTATTGGATGTTAACATACTTTTTGCAGGATAAATGGGCGTACAGGCAATCATTTCGTTGACCGCAGAATTATTTTAATAAAAAGAGGTTGAACGACTATGGAAAATATTCTGATACTTGGCATTGGCAATATTCTCATGGCCGATGACGGCGTCGGGGTACACGTAATCAATTATATCAAAGAAAACAGCACCCCGCTTCCATCAAATATTGATTGTATCGACGGCGGTACTGCGGGATTTGACCTTCTTCCGTTTATGCAGGAAAATGAGCGGGTCATTATTATTGATGCCCTTATTTCAGAACACAAACCCGGCACAATTCGGCAAATACCGTGGAATGAGATTTCGGTATCCCGGTCAAATGTATCCCTTCACCAGGCCGGCACAGGCGAACTTGTGCAGGCGCTTTCAGCTACACAGAACGTTCCTGTAATAGATATACTTGCTATAACGGTACACGATGTAACGACTGTTTCCATGTCATGTTCACCGCTGGTGTGCGCGGCAATTCCCCGTGCCGCTGCAATGGCATTGAGATTGGCCGGTGTAGATAATTATATTTTTGACCTGTCTGCCACATACTGATCTTGTTCGGCAGCGGCAAAAACTCCTTGATTTTCTGACTGTTAGAAAGGACGGCGTTCCCTGAAACGGCGAGAATTTATACATCTGATGGGCGGCTTCGGCGCCGCACTCGCTTTCCCGAACGTTCTTTTTCAGGGATGCAGAAAGGCTTTATATAAAGCGGGAAAACAAACGCCGGTAATCTGGCTCCAGGGACAATCCTGCTCCGGGTGCTCGATTTCACTCCTCAACAGTATCGATCCGGATATTGCTTCTGTTATCACCGCGCATATCAGCCTCAATTTTCATCAGACAGTAAGCTTTGGCACCGGTGATGCAGCGGTCCGGGTGATACACAAAGCAGTTCAGGACAAGCGTGATGATTTCGTTCTTGTTGTTGAAGGCTCTATTCCTGCAAAATCCGATCTGTATTGCACGCTGGGACAAATAAACGGACATCATAAGGGCATCAGGGAATGGATCGAACAGCTTGGATCGCAGGCAAAGGCAGTGATAGCTATCGGGACATGCGCAACCTATGGCGGCATACCCGCTGCGGAAATACGGGCTACAGGGGACAATCCGACCGGCGCCACGTCTCTTTCGGAAATCCTTCCCCACCGGCAAGTAATCAATGTTCCCGGCTGCCCGCCACATCCGGACTGGATGGTCGGTACGCTGGTACAGGTCGTGCTCAAACGACGGCCCGGGCTTGACCAATACGGCCGTCCCCTGCTCTATTTCAGCGAAACGGTCCATGATAACTGCGAACGATTGAAGTATTACAAGCAGAATAAATTCGCCGAACACTGGGGTGATGAAGGCTGCCTGTACAAACTCGGTTGCCTGGGAATCGATACGCATTGCGATATCCCGAAAAGGAAATGGGTCGGTGGAGTTAATTCATGTACCGGGTCCGGCTCGGGATGTATCGGATGTACCGAACCGGTGTTCCCGGACACGGGCAAACGGGGATTGTATGAGCACAGGAAAGGATAGAAAAGAAATGGGGTGATGGAGTAACGGAATAGTGGAGTAATGGGCAGACCCGGCAGCGAAGGCATTGTTTTTTCCCAGCACTCCAACACTCCAATACTCCAACACTCCAACTCCGATTATGT
This sequence comes from Chitinivibrionales bacterium, assembly GCA_014729375.1. GTDB lineage: Bacteria > Fibrobacterota > Chitinivibrionia > Chitinivibrionales > WJKA01 > WJKA01. The sequence goes on along the minus strand of WJKA01000483.1, from coordinate 234 downwards.
CAAAAGTACTGATAGATCCGATCACCCGCATTGAGGGGCACCTTTCTGTTGAGCTTGAGGTTGAAAACGGAAAGGTTGTCGCAGCGCATGTGCGGGGAGACATGTTCCGCGGATTTGAGAAAATCCTTGAAGGCAGGAATCCGGCCGATGCGATCCAGATCACCCAGCGGATTTGCGGGGTGTGCCCTATTTCGCACGGGATCGTTTCCACGCGTGCTGTCGATGCTGCGCTGG
>WJKA01000482.1 GCA_014729375.1 Chitinivibrionales bacterium | reverse complement strand
TCTTAATGCTGAATACCTGGGCCATTGACGGTTTCGGATGCGCCAGGGTCAGCGCGGCAGTTTCCGCGTTTGACGGCGCCGGTGCCTGCAACTGTATCCTTAGCGATATCTCTTCACCAAGAAGTAACCGCGTGGGCGGTGATACCGTGGTCGTTCCGGTTATTTTTTCCCATTCATTATTTTTTTCGAGAAATGTTCCGTTGACGCTGCCAAGGTCCTGTATCGAACACGATGCATCCTGTATGGAAAGGATCAGGTGCTCGCGGGAAATATAGCTGTTGAGAATAACGATATCATTGACATTGCTCCGTCCGATTGTCAGGCGCGGCTTTTTATGCGTATGACGCTGCGTTTCGTGAATCCGCATGTCTTCAATTTCAATGTTCCATTCCATCGAGGTATTTTTCAGCAAAAAACAGGGGAATGCAAAAAAACTGTCATCAGTGAGCCGGTCCTGTGCACTGCATGAACAGAATTCCTGCCGCTCGTTTTCCTCCAGAAGACTGCACACTAATCTCGACACCGGTCCCGGAATGAAAATATTTCCCAATCAGTCGTCCCTGCAATGTATACAGGGATATTTCACCGTATTTTTCAGGGGCACGGAAACCAGCGCCGGGTGCAGTGAGTATCAGGCAGCGGTCCAGGGGGGATTTTTGAGAAAACCGGCCGGTTTCATGCATGGATGCATCCGGGAGTGTTGTGATTGCTGTGGAATCGAATCCGGAATACAGGGATACAATTGAACCGTGCTCCGATCGTACCGGAAGGTCTTCTCTGCGGAGCCTCCGGCTGGCAGTGCCGCGGGTTTCCCGAATATGGACCGGATAATTTCCGGAAGATGAATACGACGACAACATGTACATTGCAGTAACATGGGAATTATCATTGATAAAAGCAGGTTTTTCCTGTCCGGCATTGCTGAAATCCACGGCCGGATACAGGAGCGTACCGAGGAATTCAGTCTGTCCGCGGTTTTTCGTTTCAATAACCGTACCTTTCTGTTCGGTTTTCATACCGAGAATCCACAGAAATGCACCGTTGTTGGTGATTTTCGGCGATGGTCCCGGGCTTTCAATATTAAGCTGCCGCGCCCAGACTGATTGTGACGGTACAAAGGCAAGCTCATCCATAGCCATATCGTCCAAAAACACCGCGCCGGCATTCGGACCGGCCCTGTACGAGGAAATTCCACAGCTTTTCAGGACCAGGGTCCGGGAAGAAACGTGATCGATCCAGATTGTGCTTTCATGCGTCTCATCTTCCTGAATCATTTCGATTATCAGCGGGTGGGTTCCGTCATGCGCTACCTGGAATACCCGTACATCAGGCTCATACACTCTGATATGTGTGTCGAATCCAAGAATTTTGCGGACATTTCCAGGAACTGAAAGCGAGTTGTTGATTATATAAAAGCCTTTGGGAAGATAGACAAGTGGTTTACCGCTGTTGAGCGCCTGCTGAATGCCGTTTGCATCATTGTTCCAGTCGTCCGGGTGAGCACCGTGATCTTCAACATTCTCCCATTGTGAAAGGTTGTCCGGATGGAATGAAGGTGTTTCCCTGACCGGAAGACCGAGCGACCGTGCAGGTGAATCAAACAGCGTGTGTGGCTGATGCGACAAATAGTGGGTAAGCGGAGTTTCCTCGTTGAATTCAGTATTATCGCCATCGTTTGTTTTTACCGAATAGCGATACCCTTCGGTCTGGACATTATCCGCGTACAACCGGGCGGCCTGTTTGAAGTAATACATCCGGGACAGCTCGATTGCCGCATTTGATGACGATCCGTTTTCAAGAAATGCATCGATACAAATGATCATCCCGCTTTTACTGATAATCGCCGGTACATTGTTACTGCTGTATAAATCGCGTATCGCCGCTACATTGTCGACATTGCGTATGGCCGCAGTTGTCTGGTTTTTCAGTGAGATGTGCTCGAATGTAGGACCGAATTCAGAGTATGAGATATCAATACCATAATGAAAACCGTCAACCTCAAGATCAGTAATCAAGCAGGGGCCGGGCCAGGTTTTTGTCAGACTCAATCCGGCATATCCTTTTCTGTCCTCAGAGATGATTTTTACATTCCGTACCGAGCCCTTGTTATTTGCCAGGAATGTAATCCCCACTGCGCCGCTGTTTCCCGTGCCTGTATTGACAGCAAGGTCCCAGATATTGTTCCGGTGTGCTGCATTTCCTCCGGGGCCGGTTTCAAACACAGGTTTGGGATTGTCGGGATTGTCATATCCCCGGGCATTATCCTCGAGCCTGATTATAGTGTGGTCCGGGCCCTGCCCCCTGAGGGACAAGCAACACCGTTCAGAAATAAGTGCACTGCTCACCCGGTATGTGCCTGCAGGGAAATAGATTACTTTCGGATTACCGTAATCCTGGGGAGAAGTGCCCAGTGCCTGCCGGATCGGTCCGGTGTCATCGGAAACACCGTCACCTTTAGCGTTGAAATTTTCCTTGATGTTAATCCACCCGATATCCGGCGGATACATGATTTGAGCAGCCGGCGTTTGAAAAAAAAGTATCACGCCGGCCGGCACACTCCAGAAAAAGAAGCTGAATGTATGGCGTTGCTTGAAAATATACGGCATGTCCTGCGTTTCCCTTCCTTTCCTTGCTGTTGCAGGAAAAAATGCGGAATAATATAATTTGGTTGTAGATACTATGAAGGCAGATTGAAACAGACCATTTGTTTTTTCCTGTTTCGCCTGATTTAATAATATAACTAATGATGGAAGGTTATGCCCTGAAAATATTCGTATCCTGCATACCGGCACGCAGGGCACAGGATACCAGATTGAAGGAGTTTCATACGTGAGAATATTATCACACTGCTCAATGTCACTGAGGTGGTCCGGTGCACTGTTTGCAGCTTTCCTTTTTGTCGCATGCGGCAGAATTGATGCCTATGAGCCATTTGAGGAATCAGAGGTTAAAAAAAATGTCAATAAAGAATCAATAATCACGCTCAGGGTCTTTGATTCACAAAAAAAAGTGGTGGCACAGGGAAATGCTTTTTTTGTTTCAGACAGCGGGGATGCAATTACCAACCGGCACCTTCTTGACAAGGCTTATTCAATTGAAGCGGTTTCCGGTGATGGTACTGTATATTCTGATACGAAAATACGTGCCGAGGATAAGACCGGGGACCTGTTGTGGATTTCGGTTTCGATTCCCGCCGAAAAAATCCATCCGCTTCAGATCGAGAAAAAAAAACCCTCTGCAGGTGAGCAGATTATGGTTATGGTCAGTGCTACGCTTGTATCCGATGGAACTGTTTCTTCAATACTTACCATACCTGATTATGGTGATATTATCAAAATAACTGCGCCTATTTCACAAGGCGCGACCGGCAGTCCGGTAGTCAACATGAGCGGCACTGTCCTGGGCGTGGCAACATTCCGGAATATTGATGGGCAGAACCATGTGTATGCAATTCCGGCTGGACGAATCAAAGCAATGAAACCGGATTCAGCCCGGAATATACACCAGTGGCAATCATCCCGGTCCGAAACAAAAAAAGCCGTTGCGGAGGAGTTGTATGCAGATGCGCTGCCTTTTATCATGACTGGTATGTATGAAGAAGCCCTGGATATTCTGATCGAAGCGGTTACTAAAAATCCCGGCTATATCACTGCATACACGCAGCTTGCACATTGTTACAACAGGCTCGGGGCCCTGGAAGAGGCGGGTGAGGCGCTTGCGGCCATTCTGCGGATCAGTCCCCGGGATACCAGAGCGTACTATAATCTTGCACGCAATTATTCCGAACGGGGTATGTACAACGATGCCATGCTTACGCTGAAAGAAGCGTTGAAAGTCAACCCTGAATTCCCGGCAGCCCTGACACTTATGGGATGGATATACAATGAAACCGGTGCACCGCATGACGCGATCAAGTCGTGCAAAAAGGCGATCAATATCAAAGCCGATTTCGAGTATGCTCATGTCGTACTGGGTACTGCATATATGAAAGTCGATAAGCTTGACTGGGCTGTCAATTCCTTTAAAATGGCACATTCCATAAACCCGGACAATCCTGACATTCTTTACAATCTCGGGCTTGCGTATCTGAAAAACGGTGATAAAGACAGTGCCATGGCGCAGTATGCCGCTCTGGCGAAAATCGATACTGCCAGAGCAGAAAAACTCAGGAACCAGATAGAATAAAATATGAAGTTTTCGTTTGCTTTTATTTCTATGCATAAACAATATTGTGTAATCAGTTCCTGAAACGTTGCACACTACCGAGTAGCGATGTCCGAAGATAGCAGTACAGCACGGTTTTCAATTATTCTTGCAATCCACCAGAACGCGGATATCGCTTCTCCATTTATCCATGCACTCAGCCTTGCGTCACTGTATAAAGGGCAGTTTGAAATTATTGACGTTCGCGTGAGTCGGACGGGCGACGACCTGAGTGTCCGAAAAACGCTCGAAAAGTGGGGCATGCTTCCTGAGGATTCCGCGCGCAGCGATGTCGGGAAGGTCGGAATAGCTGTAAAAAAAATAGTGCAAAAAGGAAATTCGCATAAGAATGTCGGCAAACGCATTGCAAAACGACCTCATGATCTGCTGGTGATGGGTACTGATGGCAGACGATCGTTTTCCGGTTTGTTCGGTCAGGATATTACCGGACAACTGGCACAATCATATCGCCAGACAACGCTGTATATTCCCCGGGATGCCAAACCGTTTGTCGACAAGTATACCGGCAGCGTTACATTAAACCGGGTCCTTGTTCCAGTGGCCCGCAATCCGGACCCGGAAAAGGCGGTTTTTCTGCTAATAAAACTTCTTCATGCATGCAAATCAGATTCCGCAGCAATTACCC
>WJKA01000481.1 GCA_014729375.1 Chitinivibrionales bacterium | reverse complement strand
TGATTATTTTACAGTAAAGCGGCTGCAGCTGCTCTTTTGTAAAATTTCCGCGACTGCAGGCTGTTTTCTGATATGTGCAGAAACTCAATCCGTTCCCCATGCTATACCGTGCTGCACGAACAATAACCAGCGATATATTTTATTGAATGTTTTTACAGTGAGGTATTGTATATGCTGGATATTCAGTTTATCAGGGATAATCCCGAAAAAGTAAAGCAGGCGTCGGCGAACAAGAAGGACCCTGCGGACATTGATGCTCTTCTTGAGCTGGACGGCAAGCGGCGGAACATTATCTATGAAGTCGAGCAATTAAAAAGCCTTCGGAACAAAAAGTCTCAGGAGATCGGTACGCTTAAAAAGGAAAAAAAGGATGTATCGGTGATCCTTGCCGAGATGAAATCCGTTTCCGATACAATAAAGCGCTTTGACAGCGAGCTGAAAACTGTTGAAGAAGATATCCGTGCGCACGCAATAAAAATACCCAATATTTCCCACGGTTCAGTGCCTCATGGCGTCAGTGAAGAGGACAATGTTGTTGTTTATGAATGGGGAGACAGACCCGGGTTTGATTTCGAGCCTCGTGACCATATGCAGCTTGGAGAATCTCTGGGCATTTTTGACTTTACACGAGGAGCAAAGATAAGCGGGGCCGGTTTCCCGCTGTACAAAGGGTATGGTGCGCTGCTCGAACGTGCGCTTCTTACTTTTTTTCTCGATACGCATACAACTAAAAACGGCTATACCGAAATATTCCCGCCGTTTCTTGCCAATGAACAGAGTCATTTCGGCACCGGCCAGTTGCCAAAGTCGGGTGATCAGATGTATTACATAAATGAAGACAGCATGTACTGCATACCCACTGCCGAGGTTCCCGTGACGAACATTCACCAGGACGAAATTCTCGCCCATGAGCAACTTCCTGTACAATACTGTGCATACAGCGCCTGTTTCAGACGTGAAGCCGGTTCGTACGGCAAAGATACAAAGGGATTTCTCCGGGTACACCAGTTTAACAAGGTTGAGATGGTAAAATTTGCTATTCCGGAAACTTCCTATGATGAGCTGGAAAGCTTGCGGGGAAACGCAGAAGGCATTTTGCAGGCACTGAAACTTCCATACAGGGTTCTTGAATTATGTGATGCCGATCTTTCATTTGCCGCGGCAAAATGCTATGATTTGGAAGTATGGGCCCCGGGGGAGAAAAAATACCTCGAGGTCTCATCGTGCAGTAATTTTGAAAGTTTTCAGGCGCGGCGGATGAATATCCGGTACAAGCCGGCAGATGGCGGGAAGCCCCGGTTCGTGCATACGCTGAACGGAAGCGGTGTTGCCACGGCGCGAATCCTCGTGGCGCTTCTTGAAACGTATCAGACCGCCGGTGGTACTGTCCGCATTCCTGAGGTTTTACAGCCATATATGCATGGCATGACGGAAATTCGGCCGTAGTGAATTTATTTTCGGGCAAATTTATTAAGCTTCAAAAGTTATATCCGTTTTTTATACGCTTAAGGCGGTTTACGGGAAGATACTTTTTTCTGCTGCTCTGTTTCGGCGGACTTCTCTGGTACGCATTGTTTACCCGTCAGATTATCGGCCAGGTGCGAAAAGACTCTATCCGGGTGACACAGACCTATGCCGAGCTGATCCGCACGGCCCTTTCCCAGCGAATGAACAATCAGGAAATCGAAGTCATTTTTCAAGAGGTAATCCAGAAACTTCATTTTCCCATCATAGTAACCGATACTTCATGGAAGCCGGTAATCTGGAAAAACATTACTACCGGACCGTTCTGGAACCGTACCCGGATCGAGCCGAATGATACCTCGGCTGCAGCACGGAAAGAAATAATCAGAAAGATACATGAATTCAGAACGACCTACGATCCCAAGCCGATAATCATAGAGGAAAATAAAATCAAGATAGGTTACCTGGTTTACAGCACCAGTGACCGCCTGAAAAGTCTTGAGTGGATGCCTTTTCTGGAGATTGCGCTTGTGGTTGCAGTAATGCTTTTTGCGTATCTTGCTTTTCACAGTGTCCGGGTAACCGAGCGGAGTAATTTGTGGGTCGGGCTGGCAAAGGAGACGGCGCACCAGCTTGGGACGCCGATATCCTCGTTGATGGGGTGGGTCGAATATCTGGAGGCCGCGCCTGAGGGGGAAGACGGGCCCGACCCGGAGGAGTTGATTGGACAAATAGGGAAAATATGCGGCAACATGAAAAATGATCTTGTCAGATTAAGAAAGATCACCAGCCGGTTCAGTCAGATCGGTTCGGTGCCTGAGCTTGACCCGCACAATATCAATGCCGTTGCTGAGGACGCCATGAAATATTTCAGCGCCCGCCTCCCGGTACTGGGAAGGAAAATTGAGATTCGTAAAGATTTCGGGGTACTTCCCGATATTCCCTGCAACCGGGACCTTCTGGAATGGGTTATCGAAAACCTTCAGAAAAACGCGCTCGATGCTATCGTGCAGCAAAACGGTTTGATCGAAATACATACGCAATACCTGACCGAGAACGGCATGGTCAGGATTATTCACAAAGATAACGGCAGAGGTATTCAATGGGAGGATCATAAGAAAGTATTTTCACCGGGGTACACGACCAAGAAGCGCGGGTGGGGGCTCGGGCTGACGCTTGCAAAGCGCATTATTGAGGATTATCATAACGGTGCAATATATGTTCATTGGTCTCAGAAGGGAAAAGGAACTATTTTTCACATTGATTTGCCGGTCCGGCAGCCGGCATATATTACTGCAAGGAGAACGGGCTGATGGCAGGCAGAAAAAAAGTGCTCTGGGTGGATGATGAGATTGAATTTCTCCGGTCGCATATTATGTTTCTGGAAACCCGGGGATACAGTGTTATTCCGGTTTTCAGCGGCGATGATGCGCTCCATGTATTGAACGAAAAGCCGAAAGAATTCGATATCGTGCTTCTCGACGAGCAGATGCCGGGGAAAGATGGCTTGACAACGCTGGAGGAGATCAAAGAGTTGTATCCCGAGCTTCCGGTGGTTATGGTAACCAAGAGCGAAGAAGAGCGTCTTATGGAAGATGCGTTCGGGCGCAAAATTGACGGATACCTTACAAAGCCGGTGAATCCCTCACAGATACTCTCGGTATGTAAAAGGCTTCTCGATTCGCGCCAGATAATGTCTTCCCAGTTGAACCAGCAGTTTGTGCGCGATTACTCCGAAAACCGTGTCGCCCTTTCCAGCACGCTCGATGCACGGCGGTGGATCAGGCTGTTTACCAATTTAACCAGGTGGGATATCGAGCTCCAGGGGGTTGAAGACGAGGGATTGCGGCAAACGCATGCCGGGCAGCGGTCCGACTGTAATGCTGTTTTTGCCGAGTTTATCGCTGAAAATTATCCTGCATGGATCAAAGGCAATAAAAATCCACCCCTCCTGTCGGTCGACATAGTTGAGAAGGTCCTGTTTCCCCGTCTTGAGAAGGGAAAAAAAGTCTATTTTATTGTCCTTGACTGTATGAGATTCGATCAATACTGTGCAATCGAGCCGCTTTTGCGGACCTATTATTCGATCGAGCGGGGATGCTATTTTTCGCTGCTGCCCACCTCCACGCCATTTGCCCGGAACGCGCTTTTTTCAGGCATGTATCCCGCAGAAATCGCGCAGCAGCAGCCGCGGATATATAAAGACCTCAATGAAGAAAGCGATGCACAGAATAAATACGAGAAAAAGATGCTCGCCGAGAAGCTTAAAAGCCTCGGCATGAGCATCAAACGCGATTATCCGTTTGAAATTATAAAAAACACCGAGGATTCGCAGAAAGTCCTGAAAAATATCCCGTCATATAATAAACAGCCCCTGGTTGCGATTGTAGCCGATTTTGTCGACCTGCTTACACATTCCCGCTCGACCTCATCCATTCTAAAAGAGATTGCTCCCGACGAAACAGCATTCAGATCGTTAACAAATTCATGGTTCCAGCACTCAATTATATTTCAGATTCTTAAAGAGCTGTCAAAAAAAGATTGTACGGTTATTTTGACAACCGATCATGGAAGCACATTCTGTACGCGCGGCACAGAAGTTTACGGCATTCAGGGCCTGGCCCGGAACCTGCGGTATAAATTCGGGGCCACGGTGACCAGCGATGAACGTCATTCGATCTTCCTGTCGGACCCCGGCGTTTACAAATTGCCGTCTGTTTCCGAAGAAAACTGCTGTATCATTGCAAAAGAAAATTATTACTTCATACACCCTGATAAATTCGAGAATTTTCAAAAGCAGTATCAGAACAGTTTCCAGCACGGGGGTGTTTCAATGGAAGAAATGATCATTCCGCTGGCTATAATGACCCCTAAGGGCAATGGATCCTGAAAAAGTCGTATGCATGTAACCAGCCGTTCAGTAGAAGAGACCCGGTCTATCGGCGCGGCCGAGGCAAAGGAAACGCAACCGGGAGATATTTTTGCGCTTATCGGAGAACTGGGCGCGGGAAAAACAGAATTCGTGCGGGGATTCGCAGCATGCTGCAGTCCAGATGCACGGGTGCAAAGCCCGTCATTTACAATTCTTAAAATATATGAAGCGCCGTTATTTCCAATCTACCATTTTGATTTTTATCGGCTGTCACATTCTGATGAACTCATTGAGATTGGTTTTGCGGATTATATCGATTCCGACGGGGTCTGCCTGATCGAATGGGCGGATAAATTTCCCGGAGTTATTCCAGCTCGCGCCAAAACAATCCGGTTCAGCCTGAGTAGGCCGGAAAAAGCCACAGCAGTGCCACAAAGCCCTTCACGTATTATCGAGTTACAACAATCCGGGCGGTATTAATACCGGTTTCCGTTGTCACGTTTGCAATGTACATACCTTGCGCAAGCGACTTCGCGTCAAATTGATGCCGGTGTGTGCCTGCTTTTTGTACGGAAAATGCTGCGCTTTTCACAGTATTGCCCGATGCAGTGTACAAGGCTACTGTTGCCGGTGATGCTCGCCAGAGTGAATATTCAAGATGTATTATCCCTGAAGCAGGATCATGGCCGGTTGAGATTACTATTCCGGCGCGATTGCTGCTTCGGCAGGCATGATTAACGTGGATATCGTCCCGCTCATGCCGGGTATATTCTCCGCCGCCGAATGCATTGACCACTTGGATAGTATCATCACCGTAGGTGACATGCCCGTTCCAGACATAGTAAGCACGTCCCCACGAGAACTGGGTAGTGCTGTCCCAGTAGGTTCCTGGAAATCGCCACCATGCCGGCGGCCAGAACTTGAATACCTGGCCATCAAGATACACTTCACCCGAGTCATAGGTCCCCTCGATATGCTGCTTGCTCGGCTGAAGTCCCAGTGTGTCTACATATTCAACATCAACAAAAGAAAAATCATCAAAAAGATAACTTTCATCTTTGAGCGGAAAATTGATTCTCCCCTGGTGAAGAAACGGGACCGGTGGCGTGACCGTGCATCCCGGTGGCTTTTCATTCTGCGCCAGCATCAGAACAACGTCTTCCTGCTGGATGCCGATATAGGAATAGGTCGGAACAATGCCGTCCTCGGCACCGGTGCCTGCGGCCGAATCATTGAAATAAACCCGGTGATATGCGCGGTCCCATAAAAAACCGCCCAGAAACGTGTGCGACGTATCACCGTCGGAAAATTGCGCCGAAAAATAGCCGACCTCAAAAAAACCGCCCCAGACAACCAGGTCCTCCTTATCTTCACACGCACCGTAAATGGTGTACGGCCCCTCGGGCTTTCCCATCCAGAGCGGAACACCCCGGGGATAGGAAAAAATCTCCAGCGAGACTCCTGTATCTGCATTCGGATTGAGATTGTAGGTCCATTGCCGGACACTCCGGTTGTATGAAATGCTCTGGATATATTCGCCAGCGCTGTCGGAATATGCCGTGGGATGCTCGTATATCCGGCCTTCATCATCCCATTTGAGCGGCGCCTTTACATCAAGGATATGCCATTCGTTGTCATATGCAGAGCAGTACAGTACCGCGACGTCGGGAAGAAACACCTGGATTACCAGTGTATCCGTGTTATCCTGGGATAGACCTATCCCGGTGTAGATAAGTCATCGGAAACTGCATTGGGGATCATCCGGCGGATACAGGATTTCGTGGAGCGTGTTCTGAACGCTTGTTACATTCAGCGGCATGAAATCTTCAACAGTCGGAATATCCGTGATATGGTTGTTTTTTTCAACCAGGTCCCACGCGGTGCTGAGACTGACTGCTGCGGAAAGGCAAACAAACAGAAGGTGTTTCATCGGTATGCTCCTTTTCTGAATGGTGTGATGGAGTATCGGAGTAATGAACTTTTGTTGTAAGTGTCTGATAAAATAAAGGTTACACAAAAGCATTACTCCACCCTGTCACGCCGACTTGTAGAGCCGACTAGTGAAGCCGAAGCGCTCTGCATAGGCTCAACTTGAAGACGAAGGTTTAAGCCTGCAAGCCAAGGCGGACATTTCACTACTCTGTTTAAAATTGATGAAAGTCAATTTTAAACAGGTATTAATTATACCCGATATTTAGGCATGTGTCAATGTTTTTTTCGAGAGCATGCTTCAGGGAGTAATTGCATTCAGCAAACCCAGGGTGAGCCAGGGGACATACGTGATTAGCAACACGGCAACAAGCAGGGCAATAAGAAACGGGATAACGTCCCTGTAGATTTTTGTCAGCGGCTCGTTAAACCGGTAGGAGGAGAGAAACAGGTTGAGGCCGACAGGGGGAGTCATATATCCCAGCTCGAGGTTGGCCAGAAAGATAATCCCCAGATGGACCGGGTGGATTCCATAAGCCTGAGCAAGAGGAATAATAAGCGGGACAACCACCATGATTGCGGAAAAAATATCCATAAAGCATCCGGTGATCAGGAGCCCGATATTCAGTAGAATAAGAAATACATATTTAGAGTGAATATTTTCTTTACACCATGCGGCAAGGTGCATGGGAATTTCGGCATCGACAATGAAATAGGAAAGTCCATTGGCAACGGCAAGAATTATCAACACCCCGCCGATAAGGGGAATACATTTGAGAAAAATGGCCCATACATTTTTGATATGAATGTCTTTATGAACAAAAACTTCGATAATCAGTGCGTAAACCACTGCAATTGCACCTGTTTCGACCAGGGTGGTAATTCCGCGAAAGAAAAGAAATATGATAATGACCGGCAGGAGTATTTCCCAGATTGCGCCGAGAAACGCGGATACGATTTCTTTGATGTCAAATGTTGACCGCTTGGCGTTGCTTTTCATGGCGTTTCCGATCCCGAGAGCGGCAACTGCAATTACCATTAGTGTTCCCGGAATAATGCCGCCGATAAACATATGCTTGATATTGACATGGGAGACAACTCCGTAGAGAATAATCGGCAGACTTGGCGGGAACAGCAGTCCGATACTTCCCGAAGCGGACAACAGGCCGGATGAGAAATTTTTGGTGTATCCGCCCTTAATCAGCACGTATGAAAGAAGACCTCCGAGCGCCAGGATAGTGACTCCCGATGCACCGGTAAAGGTGGTAAAAAAAGCACAGACAACCGTCGCCATTATTGCCAGGCCACCGGGAAGCCATCCGAACGCCATATTAAACAGCGTGACAAGCCGTTCTCCGGCCCTGCTTTCGGAAAGAATAAAACCTGCGAGCGTAAAAAGCGGGATTGTCGGAATAATCGGGCCGGTCAGCATGGTATAGGCTTCATTGGGAATAACCGCTATCGTACCGCCGGAATTGAAAAACAGGAGCGCAGCCATGCCGCCCAGCACGACAAAGATCGGCGTGCCGAGGAATGCCCCGATAATCATCACAACCGAGCACGGCCAGATCAGCCGGCTTATTGCGCCCTGTAAAGCAAATGCAAACAGTGCCGCGATACCGGTTCCCGATGCTGCTATGCATTTATGCACAATTCCTTTCGGCGCATGCGTGATAAATCGTGCAGCCATTATGCCGAACCCCAGGGGCATGATATACAGCACCGGCTGGATGGGAAAAATACCCGCTTTCTGTTCCGGGCCGAAGCCAATATTGACAAGGTGGAACGCGCTGAAAGCAAGGTTTGTGCAGACTGCTGCGGAAATTGACGAGGTTATACTTTGTATAATTGTTTTTGCAGGAACGGGGATCGAATTAATCGCGGCGGATACGGCAAGATGCTTTTCCTGCCGGGAGGTAATCATTGCGCCACCGAATGCAATCCAGAGGACGAGGTGCTGGATATATTCCGATGAGCCGTGGATACCGCTTTTTGCAGTACGCAAAAGCACTTCAAGGGTGGGGAACAATGCAATGAGCATGAGCACCAGCGCGATAATCGCGCTTTCGGCCGTGCATAAAAAAGAGGTAATTCTGGAAAGTAGTTTTTTCATAGCAGCGCCTTTGCGCACCGGGTGCTTTTTTCTGCATTGTTTTTCGGCTCGCTGAGAATGCTAGTCCGCCTCCTTTTCATGCTCCCGGATTAAGGCCTGTATCCTGGTGTAGGTTTCTTTGTCAAGCGATTTGCCGAAAACTTTTTTCGTGCCCTTATCGACCACTTCTTTCCATTTCCGGACCGCATCATCGGGTACAGGATGGATAACAAGGCCATGCTTTTTCATAATGGCAATCGCTTCCTGGTCCGCACCGGCGATTTCCTGCTCCATGGATTTTCCAATTTTTCTTGCAGCATCAATGAGTTTCGGGCGAAGCTCTTCCGGGACTTTTTTCCAGGTCCGCCGGGAAATAACAACACCGCCGATAAGCGGCGCCCAGTTGAGCTCGCACATATTCTGTGCCAGACCGAACCACTGGTATGATGCTGCTGAGAGCGCTGTTGTCGTAAAGGCTTCAACCATGCCGCTCTGAAGTGATGACATCAGGTCGGTTACTGCCAGGGGCACCGGATGAAATCCCATTTCTTTCCAGGCCTGCACCCCGTCGGCATCACCCGCCACGACAAAGAGCTTTTGCTTGCGGAGGTCCTCCGGGTAAACGACCGGCTTCTTTGAAAAAAAGTGCACCCATCCGACTTTGTTCCAGAGCACGACAACAAATCCACGTTTTTCCAGCCCTTTTTCAAATTCCGCTTTCATTTTTTCAAGAACATAATCAAGCTGATCGTTTGTGCGGATAAGCATGGGTGCCTGAATATTGAGAATCAATGGATGAATTCTGCATAAGCCGATGCCGGTTATGCCCGCTGCATTAAGCTGACCGATTCGCATCTTGCGAATCATGTCCTCCTCATCCCCGGCAATGCCGCCGGGATAAATTTTCAGTTTCACCCTGCCACCGGATATTTTTGTCCATTCAGCATTGATTTTCCGGAGTCCGTTGTCCCAGGGAGAGCCCTCAGGTGCAAGACTTCCAAGCTTGATTGTCACCGGAAAAACAGAACAAGCCGCAACCATCATCATGAGAAATCCAGTCCGTATTATTGCCTGCATTATGAGTACTCCCCGGAGTTTTATTGTTCTGAAAGGAAGAAATTATCGATATTGGCCAGCATCCATTCGGCTTTCTTCTGACTGATGATATTCAGCAGCCGGTTGTGCGGATACCGGTCGACATCGATTGATATGACTTTATTAAGCAATTCTATAAACTCATCTTTATACTGGTGTTTGATACAGACTGTCGTTGCCAGAGCCATATAGGGCGATGCTTTGCTGTTGCCGGAAATGGCGACGGCTTTCTGGAAATGCTCCCGCGCCTTTTGTTCACTGCCGCCCATGGATTCCGGAATACTTCCATAATAAGAAATAAAAAATTCATGGCAGGAACCTTCGCCGAACGAGTCGTTGTATTCCATGCATTTTCTGACCAGTGCAACAGCCCTGGGCATGCTCATAAGCAGGCCGAGATTGAACTTGTCTGTTGTCAAGGCGCCCATCCAGGATGCTCCAGCCCAGTATAAAAACGAGGTATCTGATTCGGTGGTCATTGCAAGCGCCGAATCGGTCGACCGGCGGAGCGTCTCTCTGAACCCGGGATGGCCGACCTCGAGTCCCTGAAGAATATAGTCACGTCCCCTGATAAACAGTTTTTTCGCCCGTTCTTTCATTTTTTTCTGCTTGTCTATTTTCTCATCGGGCAGCTTCTCCGCGGGCCATTGTACAAACGCATATGCATACATTGAGAAGGCTTTGCCGGTTGCAAGCAGCAGCCCGGGATGCTTGGGGGTTTGCTCAAGAAGAGATTCGTACATTTTCAGAGCAAACGGGAGTGCATCAGCAATAAGCTGCGGATCGTTGTCGCCGGTAAATACCGTACCCCCGCCTTCACCGGAAAGAGCGTTGGCCACCGAATTTACGGCAATTTTCTTAATTGAACAGCCTGAGAATAAAAACAGCGTACACAGCAGTGGAAGTGTAGGTGATTTTAATGTCCGGTTAAAAATCATAATTCTTTATAGTACAAAACTAATTACGAAGGGCTCAAGTCCGGTATTCTAAAAAATCGATAAGGCCGAAAGAAATGTCAAAAAAATCATCTATTGCTGTCAGCATTGTACACCTTGGCAATCTCTGAAAATTATTATACAATATTCAAAAATCCGGTTTATGCACCAGAATCAGACAAAAATAGTATGAATTATTTGCACTTTTGTCCGCCGGGCATGATTCAGATGAGTTCCTGGCAAACCGGGACTGCGATTCAAAACGCAGTGACAGGTATTGAGG
>WJKA01000480.1 GCA_014729375.1 Chitinivibrionales bacterium | reverse complement strand
GTCTTTTGCAACAGAGACAATGCGTTTCAGGGTATTCCGCGAAACACCGCTTCTCTGAAACAGTGATCCGAACACCAGGGCATCCGCATTGCGGGCCGCATCCATCAGCTGACCGGTCTCCTTCACATTGTCCCACGCAACATTCTCATGAATACTGTACGAAGGCCTGCCGCTGTTGTCAAGAGTAACTTCCACTGTCCCTGTCGGGTGATCCGGGTCCGTCTGAATCAGATCTGCCGACAGTCCGTTTTTCTCAAGGACAGAAAGTATTTCTTTGCCGAGATCATCATCTCCCACCGCACTTGCAACCCTGCCTTCATGGCCCAGGAGATTTGTAAAATATATAAGGTTTGCAACAGCACCTCCGAGCTTCCTGCCGCCCGGAAGCAGATCCCAAAGGATTTCTCCCAAGCCCAAGATATCTTTCTTCACCGTCATAAAATTCACCTAAATACTTTATAATACCCGAATTTTGCACTAAGAACGCACTGCCTGAGCGGATATACCCGCTTCCGGCTGCGTTATTCGGGACAAATCCGTCCCGTCTCGACTCTCAAGTTCGCTCAAGGTCCTGGGGTTAAGGTCAGGATGCCGGTTCAGGTCAGGTGTATGGGTCAGGAAAAAAGCTGCCGCAATATATTCTGTATGTTCTGCCGCGACAGCACACTTTACCATTACCTGAAAACCAAACCGGCCTCTTCACCTTAACCTTTACCTATCAATGCCACCAAAGGTGACATTAATAACTACTATCTCTGGATAACTCCCTATCCGAACAGGCGGGCCCCACACCCCTGCCCCGCAGGAGACATAATAGAGGGTATCGCTTCTTCTCCACCGCCCCCAGTCCTGTTCGAATATCAGGCCGGTAATATAATTGAACGGCCACATCTGTCCATTGTGCGTATGTCCTGAGAGCTGGAGGTCCACTCCCGTCTCTTCAGCCTCTGAAAGAGTATAAGGTGTATGGTCCATCAGTATCAACGGCAGATTCAGGTCGGTCTTCTCAAGTATCTTTTCAAGAGATTTCCGATTCTTTTCTGTGAACCGTCTGAACGATGCATCCTCCCTTCCGGCCAGCACAAAACTGCCGTCAACAGTCACTGCTTCATCCCGCAGAAGACGGATACCTGAAGCCGCAATAAAGGCCTGTGACTTTTCAATACCCACAATAAGCTCGTGATTGCCGGTTGAAGCGAAAACCCCGTATCGGGCATTTATGCTCTTCAGTATCTCAGTTATCTCTCTGTGTGTCTCAGGGTGAAGCCCTTCATCCACAATATCACCTCCGAACAGAACAAGGTCGGGGTCCTGTTCATTCATCATCTCAGCCATGCGCTTAAGCCGTTTTTCACCGACAATCGTACCGAGATGAATATCCGAAGCAAATACTATACGTAGTTTCTTCAGGCTGCCCGCACGTTTGTCAATTGCAATGTCAAGGGGTTTGAGACGTACATGACACGCATTGATATATCCGTACAGGTTGGCCATGGCCACTGTCCCGAAAACAATACAGCCTGTGATCAGTCTGATTTTTCGGGGATTGACGCCCCATGATTCCGGAAAGAAATGAAACCGGTGATTGAACAGACGGACTATATCCAGGGGAATGAGAATCATGAAAAAGTATGCCATAAAGCCCAGCCACGAAGATCCGATCCAGATAAGAGTGTTCGCCATGAAGCCGGGGGAAAGATTTTCGAGGATCCGGCCCGTAAGATAGGAGAATGCCCATATCAAGGCAAGAACAATGTATGCCCGTTTGAGCCTGGTTATATCGGGCAGACACTGCCAGCCGCGTTTTATGATATAATAATTGGCTGAACCGTAGACAGTCAGAAACATACTGAAAAAGATGAAAAATGAAACTGTGCGGCTGCTCATTCAGTCAGAATCCTTTATTGTGTATATGCCTGAACGCTCCATTATAAAGCCTTCATCCTTCATTGCAATCAGATTATTTTCAAGACGCTGTTCTGAGCCCGGAATCGCCCGGGCAAGATCGGAAAATCCGGTTCTGCCGTGTTCAAGAATATATTTAAGAATACGGCTTCTGACCTGACGGTTGGATCCTTCGAATTTCGATTGGCGGGTATAATGTCTGCTTTTGCGGGCAGGGTTTGCAAACAGACCCTTCAGCTCTGTTCCGAAATCCATGAGACCGTTGTACCAGTCACAGGGATTCTTCCGGTCCATGGTCTTTTCTATAAGCGGAAGAATATCTTCATCATGTATATCCTCTGAGTCCGGAAAAAACATATGGATAAACACGGCCCGGATATTGGTCTCAATAACAACGGCGGGTTTATTGTATGCAAATGCCAGTATATCGGATGCAGTGGCAGGTCCGATACCGGGCAGTTCGATCAGCCGCTCATAAGTCTGGGGCAGTTTTCCACCGAATTGTTCAACTACTTTGCCGGCTGCTTTCTGCAGGTTCAGTGCCCTTCTGTTATATCCCATCCCCTGCCAGACCTTCAGCAGCTTTATTTTCGGAGCACGGGCCAGTGATGTAAAATCGGGAAAAGCTTTCAGGAACTCGGGATATTTTTCCAGAACCCTGGGAACCTGTGTCTGCTGCAGCATTATTTCAGATACGAGTATCCTGTACGGATCACGGGTTTTCCGCCAGGGAAGATCTCTCCCGCGCTCCCGGTAATTGGTCCGCACCAGGTCCCGGAACCGCCGGATGGCGTATGAAGTAACACCTTTTGTGCGGATATATTCGCGAAAGCGTTCTATCTTTTTTTTAAGTATTGTATGTTCTATGATTTGTCTCTTTATTCGGGCAGACACACAGGTC
>WJKA01000479.1 GCA_014729375.1 Chitinivibrionales bacterium | reverse complement strand
ATTCAAATCGTAATGACTTTGCCATGAAAATGAAATTGTATCATTTGTATAGGCCGCGCTGTCGATTGGTGAGGGCGTTGTAATATTTCCCCGCTGCCACGTGGACGCGCCGCTTTGACGGTAGTACAGCCGGAGGTACAGCCTGTCGGATTCAGGATCACTCAAGAGTGCATTGATCGAGACATATTTATGCCGGGTTCCGGCAATCGGGAGGAGTGTGCATGATGGTTTTTCATTGTTGTCAATCGTAAAGGAATTTGTCGCATCGCCGATACCAATCGAGGAATCGGCCGGAACAATTTTAACGAATACGCTGGTTGAATATATCCCCGGGAGATCGGTGGCGGATTCCCATGTCAGAGAACCTTCGTACGCCGCCGGCTGTATTCCGGAAGTCGGGCCGCCAACCGTTGCCGGATACCAGGTTGAGCCGCCTGATGAGTAATAGCACTGAAGAGTGATAGCATCACTGTCGGAATCGGAGATGACATAGGGAATCGTAATATCGCCTGCCTGTTCGCCGGATGGCGTGGTGATCTCAATGATCGGGACCTGCAGACTGTTTATAAAAACAGTGGTTTTTTTGCAGTTTCCCGCAGCCTCATCTTTTGGACACACCTTTATATACATAATTCCGGTGATCTTGTCGGTGCCGATGTCCTCTTTCCACAGCCATTTGAAAGTCCCTAATTGACCTGCAGGGATATCGGTAATGGTTCCTGCTGTTGTTGCAGGATAATAGGTTGTTCCATTGCCGGAAAAACTGACCTCAAGCGAAACGCTGTCATTGTCCGGATCGGTGATCTGATAGCTTATGGTAATCGAATCATTGCTGGACAATTGCGGAGCGGAAACTACTATTGACGGGGCAGAATTGTTGTTAATTTTCAGGTTTTCGAGCAGCCCGAACGGTCCCTGTGCCGTTGCCGTATCATTTACCCGGGCTCTGAGCTTGACCCCATATACGAGCTTCCCCGGAAAATCTGCAGCGGTATTCCATCTTAAAAATCCTGCATAGTCCCCGGGCCCAGGATTGTCAATAGTTCCGAAAATGGTTGCCGGTTTCCATCCTTCACCGGGAACCAGAAATTCCACAGGGCCAATCGACATGGTTCCGCTGTCATGATTGATTATCTGATAGGATATAGTTTCAGTAGCGGACAGCATATCATAGTCGCAATTGAGGGCGAGTGACGGCCACAGGCTGTCGGCTTTGCAGACGAACGTGTCCTTGGCAGGTTGCGCGCTGTAGTTTTGAAGTGTGTCAAAAAGCGAGTCGATTTCCAGCGTATAGCTCAGGTCCTGAATCAGGTTTGCATCGGTCTGCGCCGTGTAGCTGCAGGTATAGCCGAGAGAGTTTACCGGAATTGCCGCAGTAACCGCTTTTCGCGGTCTGGAATTTCCGTAAAAACTCATGGCATAGCTCGATGATTTGCGATAGCTTGAACTGGTCGATATCCCGGCAAGTGTGTCCCATTTCGATGAAGAAATAAGTGATGAAGGAAAGCTGTCGGTAAAAATTACAGTATTGTTTGCTAGTGTAATATCATCGATATAATAATTATCCGCTGCGGTTCCACTGTGAAGCGGTTCTTCAAATTTAATTCTGAAATTGTCATGGTATGCATCCGGGCTGGTGATAACGTCATGGAAAAGGGTAAACGTCGATGCTTCGGCAGGCTTGATTGTCCTGACAAGGCTCCAGGTGTTGCCGCTGGTTAAATAATAAACATGCAGGAATTCGCTGGATGTGCTTTCGGGCAGTTCTGGGCCTGCGCGGAGCCAGTAGCTGATTGTTATCGGCGCGGTATTTGATATTTCGATGGTATCATAGGAAACATCAACAATGCTTCTTCCGAAATTCATGGAATAGCGTGCTGCATTAACAATTTCCGCCGAATCCGTCTCATCGGAAAATTGGAGGTATATTTTATTCGAACCGGCTTTTGCACCGGCCCAGAAAAAGCCGGGCCCCATATTGTCAAGACGGAACCCAGTCGATATCTGCCCCACGCCGGTCATACCATTTGACACCACTACGGGCACTACTTTAACACGGACCCCCTCTGCTTCATAATGCGGAAGGTCTTTTCTGGAATACCATTTGAATGTATTCGTTCCACTCTGCTCAATCGCAGTGGTCAGATTACTTTGCCCGCGGGTCCAGTTAATTCCATTATCGATCGAGTAATAAACATGGACCGAGCAGGTCCGTCCATAGCTGGTCTGAAACAGATACGTGCCTTCAACCGTATCCGAAGCCGTAGCGGCTGAATTCAGCGTGACGCTGATAATACCTGTCCATGGATGTCGCGGATCAAAGTCATGAGAAGAATAATTCAATAGCTGGAAAGAATTACTCGTGCGGGAGCTGCCGGTGTCCGAATCGTATGGTGTAATCCGCAATTTTACGCTGTCAAGATCAACAAGGCCAACATCGGCATGACTGATCCAGTAAACGGAGTCGCTTGGAAGGTTGGGAAGAAAGACCGGGTCTTTCACGGTTGCATGAAACCATGTTCCCCCGTTATCAGACGAGTATTCCACTGAAAGCGTGCAAATATCACCTTCCCAGTCCGCAAGCGTTATGCGCACCGGGACTGTATCTGCACAGCTTGCAGAATACACGCTGACCGAGGCAAGCGACGGAGCATGGTTCTGCCCGAAAATAAATCCGGCAAAAAGTAAAACAAACAGAGGGCTTTTTGTCTGCATTGTGGCACTCCTTAAGGGAGAATTTCAATAGTGGCGTTTTCTGCCGGGCATGCCAGAATCCGGTTGTGAATATCGGCACGGGTTGCATTCAGAACTGAAATACCGGTTTTTCCGGTCCGAAGTGCGGTACAGTAGACGCGGGCAATTCGTCCCGAACCGGCAATGCCTTCGACAATACCGCTGTGTATTCCGCATGTAAGGGTTAAAATCCCGGATATGGTATTATGGTTTTCAATTCGGGCCACCGAACCCTGAGCAGGCGCAAAATAATATAGAGAATCATATTCCATTATTGATACACTGTCGACTTTCAGTGTGTCGGTATTGTATTTGAGTGAAGCTTCCCAACTGGTCAGTGTGTCCGGGATTTCATCGAGAATAATATCGACAAAAAACTGTGTGTGTATGCTTCTTGAGACGGTCATTATCGATGGAGAGAGTTGAAGGATATCAAAAGACGCGTCAACTGAGAAGACCTTGACCAGGGTATCTGACACGAGTGTGTTTTCGCGGTAGTTGCCGAATATTTTCAATGTCCAGGTTTGTCCGGGGAGCGTTTCATTCAATGGTCCGATTGCAAAAAATTCCGGATTCGTGATAGGCACATAGACTTCCGCCGCGCTCTGACCGGAAAGAGAAAGACTGTAGTGATATTCCATGAATTCTTCGTTCTGCGATGCCTCGAGCATGAGCTGGAGTGTGTTGGTTGAAATCACCGGTTCGATCGAGTCGGGCACAATCGCATCCAGTGATATTCCGGGCTTTGAATCGAATGGCGAAACAGGGAGATTGTCAGGGAGTCTATTTTCAAGAACACAACCGGCAAAGAGCATTGCAGCTATAGAGACTATTCCATACATTTTTTTATTCATGGCATGTGCTCCTGCAATTAAAAATCAATAGTTAGCGCCAGCGAGTTTGCGGTGGAATTGACGGCGACTTGTGACTCGGGGCCGATAGAAAAAATAATGGCGTCGGCAATGTTTGATCCATAGACTGCTGCCGATAAAAGCAGAGTAACCAGCGTCGCCGGGCGTGCAAAGCGATAAGTGCGTGCCGATCTACTGCGCTTTATATCATATTTTTCTCTGGTTGCCTGGTCCAGTTCGTTCAGATATTTATTATCGTATTCTGTGTAGTTATCGTATGCGGCATTGGTGATGATAGCGAAAATGCCTGTTGTGGCAAGTACCGCGCCCTGGGCCACCGGCCATACATACCAGCGAACATCGCGCTCGGAATACAACTGGCCCCATCCGGGAAATACCATGCTTCGGAGCATGATCTTTTTCCTGCCGATCGGCTGCCACGACACTTTGACTGTAGTGTCTGCCAGTTTTGTTTCCAGCGCGATCCGCTGTGGTGGAAATCCGGTTTTGGAAAAACGCACATCAAAAAGACTCCGGGCTTTCAGCATAAGCGTGTCCGAGCCGGTTGTCGAGGTGCTTGCGGCAATGCGGTTCGTGCCGGTATTGATTGCTGTGAGTGTGCCATACTTGACGCCGGTAGTAAACACTACCTGTACTCTGCTCCGCCGGGGCGTGATATCAAGATACGCGGTTTTGCTCTCCTCTTCAAGGAAAACCTTTCCATGCGCATTTTCTATAGAGGTAATCTCCGGTGGTCCGAGCGGATCAGGGAAGTCCAGGGTGATGTGCGCCTGTGCTCGATTGGCTGTAGGAAGAAGAATTATTGTATTTGATTCTTTCCTTCGTGTTTTGAGCGGAAGATTACTTGTGTCCAGGCGGGAGGATACTTTGTCTCCGTTGAGTTTTGCTACCGGGCGCTCCGTTTGAAAAAGCTTCTTGCCTCTGAGAACACAACGCCATCCTACATCAGGAAGATATATTTCCAACTGAATTTCGCCCCCGACAGGGTCAAATTTCCATTGCGAAAGGGTGAGATGGTCGAAGCCCGTCGTGTCAAGCACAAGGGAATCATCAATGAAATTCATTCTGATACGTTGCGTTGAATTGAACGGGGAATATCTGAATTCGGCAAGAACGGTATGGGCGATGAGCGTAAAATAGGCGGTGTGATTTTCCGAAATTTTATCACCAACCCGCATCTTGAACTTTTCCTCAGGGTCGATGTTGTTTACTTTAACGGAGATTGAGAGCATGCGGTCAACTGTATCAAATTCAACCGGGTCCGGTTCAGCAAGAAGGCCGGTATCTTTTGCTGCCGAGGATTGATTTTCAGCCGATTGTTCTCCGGCTCCGGCAGTGTCGGTCCGGGATGATTCTTTTTCAGCGGCAGTATCTGTTCGGACACTGTCGCGTGCAACAGAATCTTTTGCACCAGAGCGGTTTTTGACGGCATCGGTGTGTCCGGAAGAATCTGCCGGTCCGGATTCAGTGCCTGAAAGCGAGTCGTGTACCGGTAATTTCTCAATCCCGGCACGCCCGGTCGAGGATGAGTCGGATACAGGTGCAGTGTCGTTTTCCCGACAGATTCCGTTGCTGTAGAATGAAAGAATACACCAGCAAAGCAGCATGCACAGCATCGGCTTTTTCACATTGTGCTCCTTATACGGTATTGCCTGTTTTTCCCGGTGCTGCTGAGATAAAACCACGCATGCGCTTGCTGCAGGCAAAATCCGGAACTGTCTGGTTGAACGCAGAAAAGAAATACGTATGAAAACGGCTTATTGACCACTCCTGCAAAAATTGCCATACAAACACCACTGATCCGAGCCGGAGTTTATGAGGATAAATTAGTTAATACTTGCGCTGTTTTCAAGGGCAAATGCTAAAATATGTTTACCGCAGGATAACCGGGATACAAGGAATGGCTGTCGATACCGGCTTAATTGCCGGAAATTACCCCCGGCTGTCAGTTGTTCGGTTCGCTTTCTGCTTTTTCAGCGCTTGTTTTGTTTCTTCCGCAAACGAAAACATGGTTGTTTCCATTCAACCTAAATTCTGCAGTTGAGTCACGGCGCTACGCATAAGCTGTTGCGCAATCTTGCATTGCGAAAAGCCTTACCTCCCCGGGTAGGACTACGTTTTTCACAACTCAATCTCACACAACATCTTACACGTATCATCCACACTCAACTGCGGAATTTAGGTTCAAAAAAAAAGGCCTTTGCAGTCAAAGGCCTTTATATTCTGGCTGCTCAGGAGGGACTTGAACCCCCGACCCGGTGGTTAACAGCCACCTGCTCTGCCAACTGAGCTACTGAGCAGTAATTGTCTGTTGTTTTGCCCGTTGCCCGGTGGTTGGTTCCTTCTGACCGTCGGGACGCTGCCACCTGAACTGCTGAGCATTTAATAAAGACATTCTAAAATACGTCTGAAAAATGAAATTGTCAACGGTTGAGGACAAGAGGGTGAAATTTCAGCAACAAACGGGTTCCGGATCAGCAATATTCAGCACTTGGTCAAGTGAATAGTCGGAGAATATTTTTTTAACATATTGCTGCGGAGACATCAACGTAAGTTTCTTTCCAGACATGCTGAGGATTTTATTCGAATACAGCAGTCCCCCCAGCCCCTGGCTGTCGATATACCGGAGTTGGCTGAGATCGACTATCAAATTTGTATAGGCCGATTCGCGCATTTTGCTTAGCAGCTCAGCAAAATCTCTTCCCCGCATATCGCCGGAAATTTCAAAAACAACATGCGTGCCGTTAGGTTTTGTGCTGATATTCATGTCAGGTTCGCCTTTAAAGATTATGCACTAAGGAATTATATTATTGGGCTGTATCAAAGTCAAGTTTTTTGTTCCGGGCCGTTTATTTTTGATTTGAGCTTTTTCAGATGATTCACAAATACTTTCCGGTCGTTATACACTACCAGATGC
Organism: Chitinivibrionales bacterium; assembly: GCA_014729375.1. Classification (GTDB taxonomy): domain Bacteria; phylum Fibrobacterota; class Chitinivibrionia; order Chitinivibrionales; family WJKA01; genus WJKA01. The sequence continues at coordinate 1,117 of WJKA01000479.1, read as the reverse complement.
TCGAGCCGGCCGATATTGCTTGAATCGATTACGCCTTTTATCTGAGAGCTTGGTATCAGTCGAAGGTATCTTCCCGTGCCTTTTAAATCCGAGGCCAGACGGACAATTGCGCCTATTTCAGGCGAGCTGATATTATTCAAATAGCTGAGGTCCAGAACGATATCTTTAGGCTCGGAAAGCTTGCTTGAAAAACAGCTTAGCTCCTGTTTCATTTTTTCGTAATCCCGATGCCCATCACGCTGGTACCGGAGATAGGTGAATTGCGGTGTGTCGGTTTTTTCAATGGCCATTGCTCAGTCTCTCTATGGGGGTACGCGTTATTCCCCGGCAATTGATATATCTTATTACCTCAGTACTTGTTCAAAAAAACATCCGGCAAAACCTTTTCTGAAGGAGCTATGGACTTTCTGAGTAATGGAAATTTGTTGTAAGTTCCTGAAAAAAAGACGATTACACAAGAAATTACTCCATCCTTTCGCGCCGACTTGTTGAGCCGAAGCTCTCTGTATAGGCTCAAGTTGAAGACGAAGGCTTAAGCCTGCAAGCAAAGGCGGACATTCCACTTGCAGGAAGATATTTCATTATACGCAAATCGACATTGGATGTCAAGTTTCATGCAGCGTGAAATGATCTGTCGGCTTTTTGAGTCGGGTATTCAATTTTCCTTGAGAATAAACACGGTCAATGTCTTTTTGTCAAAAATGAATTACAACGATGCAGAAATTTGCGGCAGCAATACAAAAGGATTCTGCTGCAGCAGCCGTGCACAATGCTTTTGATGGAAATGAACACCGGAACATGAATGAAAGCGATGTAAGGAATTATCTTTATAAACAGAGGGTATTAGATGAATGCTGTTTTGAATGAGGAGAATTCAATTTGCTTTTCGACCGATTTTTCTTGTGTTCGGGGTGGGCATCATATATTTAATAAGCTGGCGCTCTTTACAAAAGGAAGATGGTTGTATGCATAACCTCAACAAGGGAGGCGATATGAGACGGATTTTACTGCCGATTGTCTTTGTGCTTGTGTCTGTGTGCTTTGCCGATGATTATCTTGAGGATGTCTCGGCAATACGGGCAATTCTGGACAGCAACGGAATTACCGGGGTCAGTAT
>WJKA01000478.1 GCA_014729375.1 Chitinivibrionales bacterium | reverse complement strand
TGAGAAGGTCACCATTGAAGAGAGTATTGTCCGCAATGATCTTCGCAGGCTTGCCGAAGTGTTCGCACTGGGAGAGGTCCCCCGGGGAGGTGAGGTTGTTGCGGATGAACTGCTGACGACCCCTACGCATGTCGGTGCGCAGGCCGCGTCTTCAATCGCATTCAGGCTGAAAACAATTCGCGAGCGGATCGGTGTATCCGGGGATGAAGCGACGGATATTTCTCCCGACGAAATCGTTGCCACACTGTCATCCCTGAAGAAAAATATTCTTGATCAGATGCAGCTCGAGTCGGAAAAGGGAAAAATTGAGGAAGTCGATGAGAAGGTGCTTTCCGAGCTGGAACGCCTGACATTCGAGGTTATAATACGCATTGTAAAGGATGAATACCGTTCCGGACACATTACGATTAAGCGCCTGGGGACAATTGTCCGCCGGTTGCTGCCCGACATCTGCGACCTCAAGCGGCTTCTGCCGCAATTGAAAAACGCATTGCTGCGGGAGGGAATGTCGCTCGAGGAGTACCTCGAGCTGGTACAGGAGCTTGCAAAGGAGCTTGAAGAGGAAGGGCTGGTGCAGGCGCTTGCCGGTGCGGCCGATGATGTCGGCGTGTCGGTTGATGAAATTGTTGCTGATGTTAAAAACAATCCTCAGGCTGCGGTACGGCTTATTCTGCTCTCCGCAGAGATCGGATCGCTCATGGGTTCGAATACCGACCAATTCCGAACCCTTCTGACCGATTATATCGAACGGGTGTGTTCCCGCATGACCGGCGATGCCGGAAGCGTGCTTTCACCGGATGAAAAAGTGCAGCGCGAAAAGGTGCTTGCAGGACTGGAAAATGAATTTGTCAAGCAACTCGAGCAGTACGGGGTTGACCGGGTTTTTGTCCGGAGAATCGGTGAGAAACTGGGAACAGGCGGGGACAGTGGCGAAACGGGCGTGTTTGAAGACCCGGGAAAAACACAGGTACATGCAGTGCCTGCAGGCCGGCAGGACCAGGGGTACTTCGATTCTTTGAGAAAAGACCTGGAAGTACAGGGGGGCCCGCAAAACCGGATTAACGGGTTTGTCGAGCTGGCGGCTGATATACGCGATATGATCGATGACGGCAATGAGGATATCAGGAATCTTGTTAATCGAAGTCTTGCTGATATGGGCGCTGCCGTGGCTGGTGCAGAAAAAAAGGATACTCCTGCGGCGGAAACAACCGGAATTCTTTCCCGTCTCGAAAACCGGTTAATGGAGGAATTGAGAAAATTTTCAGTTGATCCCGATACAATCCGCCTGGTGGGTGAAAAAATTTCCAGCCGCATGGCATCGATACTCGCTGATCTAAACACAAGCGGTATGCTTGGCGAAAAGCAGTCGGTAAAAATACCTTCGGAAAAACAGCAGCTTCAGGCCCTCGCTCATGTCGCCCGTCAGGAAGCAGAGCACCTTCCCGATACAGGCACTTTCTCACACGAGCTGAAAGCCAGAGGTTTTTCCGAAGAGCATATTAACGATTTTATTGCACTTGCCGGTGAGATTGAATCTATGACCGGAGCGGATTCAGAGCGTGAGGTGCGTGCGGTCCTGCTCGATTATGCAGACCGTCTTTCCCGGGTCATTCCAGGGGAAACCGGCAGTGACCAGAGGGAGACGGTTGTATCAGATGCCGGCGCTCTCCTCGGACAAATGGAAAAGCAGTTTCTGGTGCTGTGCAGGCAGCACGGACTGGATCAGGAACATGCCGGGAAAGTCTGCAGACGGTTTTCGGAAACCCTGGGAGAAATTGTTGGAAAGCTTGGCAGCGAGGGCGTTTTTGACGGAGGGCCCGGTCTTTCTCCCGGGGATGAAAATATGGGCCTGGGTATTCTGGCCCGCATAGCAGGTCAGGACCCCAAAGCGCATGGTTTCCTGAAGCCGCTGACCCGGTCACTGCTTGATAACGGTTATGATGAAAAACATGTCAGCCGGTTTGTCCGGCTTGCCGCGGATATCGGCTCTGCTCTCGATAGTGATACGGAAGAGGTTCAGTCTGTTGTCAGGGAATACATCGATTGCGCGGCCTCACAAACCGCGCCCGGCGCTCGCGATATTCGTGAGCCTGCAAAGCATGATGCTCTCGACCGGCTCAACCGGCAATTTCTGGATACAGTAAGCCGTCTTGGTTATGATACCGGGACTGTTCAGGAAATCGGGCTGCAGATGGAACGTGTCATTGCGGGCATGGAGAAAAAAGGTGTTCGTAACGGACAGGGGCAGGCCGCGGCCGGAAGCGGCACGCACGCGCCGGCATATATGGCACACAAAGACTCGCCAGCGCACGCGAAAAAAGATGAAAAGCCGAACAGGAAAAAAAGATATGCCCTGCCGAAAGGAATCCTCCGGCAAAAAGATATCAAAAACCATATTCAAAGAGAAATCAGCAGGTATACCCGGCATGGAGCGCCGCTTTCCGTTTTATCGCTTTCAGTGGAGACCGTTACGGAAAATGAACATAGTCGCAAACCGTCAAATAACGAGCTTTTTGTCATTTACGAAAAAATCCAGAATCTTCTGACAAAAACGCTCCGGGATCTCGACAGCATCGGATCGCTGGGGTCGCTTAATGCAAATCTGCTCGTGATAGTGCTTTCCATGACCGGAAAGGAGGGCGCGGATATCGTGCAAAGCCGGCTATCAACTATTTTCAGTACCATGCAGATTCCGGTGGATGAAAGCGTGGTCCATCCGGTGATACGATGCGCGACAACAGCGCTTGACGAACAGACTGCATCGAATCCGGCATCGTACCTGAAAGAAATAAAAAAGGTCCATAAAAAAGGGAAATAATAAGGCGAGACAAGCGGGAAAATCAGATGAACACTGCAGAAAAAAGCACCGATCGCACCTACAGGCTTAC
>WJKA01000477.1 GCA_014729375.1 Chitinivibrionales bacterium | reverse complement strand
TCTTCATCGGGTGTTTTATCGGCATTGATTCCAAACAAATTCCGTCCTGTAGGAATGACACCGGGGTTGACAATCGGATCGCCGCCCGAAGACGGTATCGTGTAGCCGCCGTTCAGCGCATTGGTGATCGCGTCCAGCTCTGCTTCACTGCATCCTTTCAGATCGTGATAACAGGGGCGCAACCGTTCAATGACACGGATATACTCCTCAAGCGCTTTCATTTTTCGCGTTTGCGCCGGGGTTTTCGATTCGTTCTTTTTCAACCGCTCCAGTGCCATTCTGTTCTGAGGAGAGATAAATTCATCAGGCATTTTCCGCCCACGCAGGAGAGCATCGGCGATAGCATACGCTTTTGTTCTGTAGCGGGAATTAAAGAAATGGTAATCATCAATCGAAGATGATGTTATCTTGCTGAAAAAAATATCGATATCGGCCATCTTTCGCGCAAGCATATCGACATATATCTCTTTACATGTGCTTATAAGCTGGTCATCGGTGTATTGCTCGCCAAGTCTGTAGAGTCCCTCATGGATTTTTTCTTCCGCAATTTCCTGGACATAGTTTGCCATTCGGGCAATTTTCTCGTCCCTCAACTGTTCCGGATGATCTATTGTCAAACCGAGATCTGTGTCGATACCCGATTTTTTCATCAGTTTGAACAGTGAACTCCGGTATTGTTCTTTCAAGCCCGCTGACGGCGCCGAATAAAAAGCATCGAATTTCATTTTCAGTTCATGGAGTGGACCATAGGTGCCGGATTTTTTGAAAGGCGGGGTGAGATGAGAGATAATAGTTGCATAGCTCCGTCGTTTGGCAACGAGCGCATCACCAACGCTTTCAACGCAGTAGATATACAGATGGGGGAGTGTGCCGATGAGTGCATCGGGCCAGTCGTATTGCGACAAGGGGGGTTGTTTAAGCGGGAGGAATTCAAAACTCCCATAGGTGCCGAAATGAATAAGTGCATCTGCTTCAAGCCCTTTGCGTATCCACAGGTAACTTGCGATATACGGGTAGGGGGGAGGAAACTTGATCGCCTTGAAACCGTTTTTTGTTTCCTCGGCTTTTCCCGGAAGTAACTGGGGCATGATAACGATATTGCCGAAACGTATCCGGGGAACGGCAACGAACTCATTCCCCAGAGAATCGATACCTGAAAAAAAAGTCCCCGGAGCCTTGCCGTAAACATCATTGACCGCTTCGCTCATCTCCGGTGGGAATTCTTCGTTTATCCATGTATTCAGCTCATCGGCATATATCCGTTCGGGATTACCATGCTCCAGAAAGCCCTGTTGGACTCCTCTGGCATAACTGCCTGCAATAAGCCCTTCCTGCTGTATGCGATCGAAAAGCTCCTGTTCGGTTTCCGGCAGCGGGCCGGTTGTGTAACCTGATTTTTTGAGGTGTTGCAGAAGATTGAGAAGTGACGGCACCACATCAAGGCCTGTGGCGCTGAGAGCGTTTCTTCCTGGTCCCTTATAGTAAACAATGGCGACTTTTTTCTCGCTGTTCTCTTTTTTGCTGAGAGCAAGATACTTTTTTGCATAGCGGGAAAATTTTTTGATCCGTTCGGGGAGCTCCCCGAATGCCATAAGGCCCTGTTCATTGGGGAACTGGGCTCCGATTAAAAAGGGAACAATACCGCCGTCGAGCTCAGGAACGACAATATTCTGTCCAAACATGCCACCGGCCATGCCTTTTTGCCCCTCAATCCACTCATCATAGGACTGGAACAGAACCACCGGGCACAGAAGCGGAATATTGAGTTTGTTCAGCAGGGCAACCGATTCGTCCGTTTTCCCCGGCGCCAGGCGTCCATGGGCAACAAAAACGATCAGATCGGGATTGGATTCTTTGATCCTTTCAAGGCGTTTAAAAAAGCCGGTGACCGGATAGACATTGAATCCCGTATTTTGAAGCCCGGCAATAAGCGAGCGAATCGGCACGACAGTAGTAGGTGTGTGGGGTCCAAGGTTGGAGCATAAAAGAAGAACCCGGGGAGCATTCTGCTTAAAATGTCCCGACTGTTCATAGAACGATTGATAGTGGTCGATCGTTTCGAAAAAGTCCTGTTCGCCAAGGTGAAAATATGCTTCCTGAGGAATCCTGAATGGTTCTTCGAGCTTCTGAACAAACAGCAATTTGCCGTCCAGTACCTTTCTAGAATAATTCAGCAGGCGCCGGGCATTTACAACACCGCCATAGCCGAAATAGTGCTTGAGAAGAGTCGCCGTCGCAGGGGAAAGGTTTGTCAACCTCTTTTCGGTTGTTGCCGATCCGTAAACATAGATTGCCGTGCCGTCGATAGTAGCATCAAATATCGCGTCCCGTTGCTCCCGGGTCAGGTGAAGTCCCATACTGAAAAAATAGACGGCATCGTATTTGCCGAAATTCGGGAGTGCGCCGTCACTGATATCGAGCCGATCTACCTGTATAAATGGATTGTCGTTTGCCTGATGAAATACCATATACTGGAAATCCTGGAAGTTGACAAAAGCAATTCTGGTCGGTGATATAAAAATCGAATAGAGGATAACGGCCGCAATGGCACAGAGTATCACAACCGATAGAAACAGTGCGCGTTTATAACCTTTTCTTGCGCCGGGCAAAAACTACTCCTCTGGAATGTAAATGATTTCACCGTTATCGAGCTGGTAGGCGGTGCCGACTTTTTTCCCTTTTGTGTCTCCCTCTGAGGTGTTTCCGGATGCTTTATACCGCTC
>WJKA01000476.1 GCA_014729375.1 Chitinivibrionales bacterium | reverse complement strand
TATAGAAGTTTTTGACTCTGATGATTGGTATCATTCATGTCTTTTTTTCTAGGGTGCATCCTGTTTTTCTTTCCAGCTTTTTGGATTTGGGTTTTGAAGTAGTTGTGGCTGAAGTGTAGTTCGTATTTTTTGAGTTTCATGATTTTTCCTCGATTTTTATGGTGATGGTTATTCCTGGGTTTTTCATCATGAGTGTTTTTCCATGTTGTGGGTGTTTTCTGAGAATTGCCATTTGTATTCCTGATCCGAGGCTTTTCCATGTTGCTGTGTGTTTTATCGTATCCATCAATATGCGTATTGCGTATTTCGTATTTATGTTTTTTGTTTTATTCAAAAAATTTGGTAAAGGGTGCGTGAAAGTATTAAATAGGATGAGTGATATTAAATATTGTTTGTTATGTCTAAGGAAGTAGCTCGGTATCTTTATGATATAACGGAGGGGTCATCATATTTGAAACCACGTTGGCGATACCGTAAAATATGGAAGAACTGGAGAAAATCATTGGATGATCAGATAAAAAAGAATATTATGAAAGAATAATATTATTACGAGGATCTACGGCTGGTTTACCAGTACGTTTTTCTTTTTCTTTTATTATTTTTTCCATTTTTTCTGTAACGCTTTTATTAAATGATTTACGTTTTTTGTAATAAGCACCATAGGGTGTGTTTTCATCATCTTTGTTTCCCGGGACAAATACACTATATTTATCTTGAAATGGGATAATGACCCGATATTTACGATCATCAGGGTAATAATTAAATTGATATGCCTTTGCAAAGCGATCATAATTATCACCCCCCGGTGCTTGTTTTATCTCGATTTTCAAATCATCATAATCACGGAGAAAACTTAGAAGATTTCTTCGTTTAGGGCAGGTAAGAAGTAAACCTGTGGCAACAGTACGGATTGTGTCAAACATTCCTTTGAGTAATATAACCTCATGAAGATCAACGAAAAACTTGTAATTATTGAAATGAACTGTGGCATCATCAAGACAAAGCACAGGGGTTACAATATCATTTTTATTGTTATATTTAAAGAGATTGATAAGTTCATGTGGACTGAATATCATATGTTCAAGAGCCGCATGGTATGCATCTTCCTCTGTATGTATCTCATAATTTTGACCATCATTTAAACTAATATATTGACCTAGGGTGAAGTAAACTTTTGCCATGAGTTTATATGCATACATGCTTTTCCCTTGTCCACGTTCACCCTGTATGACTGCACCGATGAAGCCATTTGGATGACGTTTAATTATCCGGTCATGTAACCCTGTGTTCCATTTATTTAATGTTTTATAATTCATATTTATTATACCGTCTACATTATGGTTTAATTGTCTTTTGAATAAGTTTTAAATAAAAAAATCGGCTGGTATCAGCGTTGATTTTTTTTAATTTGTTTTTGATTTTTTTTAATAAGAAATAATAATCAAACTTAGTCCCAGTTTTTTTATCTGATATAATAAGACCTCCTGTGTTATTCATAGGTTTTTATGTAACTTGTCCGGTAGATCAAGTTGTTTTCCTCCAGTATCTTATTCATAAAACGCCATAGATCGTCATATAAACGCATTTTAGCTTGGTTAATGCCTTGGTATTCACATCGCTGTAAACCAAGCTCAGAGAGTTTCTCTATGCCTTTTTCATAGAAATTTGTTGGACACATTAAAATAAGTGTTTCAATGCCTGATGCATACATCTTCGGATCTTTCACCCGCCATTGGGCGATATGACCAATAAAATTTGTGATAACCGCCTCAAAACTTAATCCTTCCTGATATTTGTATTGACGGGTGTAACCTTTATCAGTCATAGAACAATCCATATTTCATGGCAGCACGCCAGCATACTTCTTTTATATCATGTATATGGTTGATTTCAATCTCTGTACGACCACGGTTCATTGTATCCTCTTTTTCAAGATACGATAATTCATCAGCGGTTTCTTTTAATTGAACCAACTGGTTTTGTTTCCGAAGATACAGTTGATCGAGCTCAGATTTAATTTTTTTCCCAGATTCAGATTCTTCATCGATGGTATCCAAAAAATCATCGATGAACCCTTTTGCGGTCACTGGGTCGTTCTGAGCAAATTTCACATTAGCCAGGTCAAGGTATTTAATCCGAAGATGACCGATACTATAATTCTGTTGTTCCATGTTCTATCATCTCACATACCAGGGATCATACCCTGATTCTTTAACGCAATAAGAATAATCAATCCAACAAAAGAAAGGGTGACAATCGTCCCAATCGCAACCTTCTGACCACGGGTAAGCATCTTATCCATAGAACCCTCCATGTATCCCTCCATCTTCTTTCCCTTCATAAGAGCAGAAAGATTCTTCCCAGATGTCCTTCGCATAAAATGTTCAATGCTACTGGGAACAAGGGTTTCACCAGCGATACGAGCCTGCCAGAAAAGACGGTAACTATCCAAGAAACTCTGAAATGTCAACACCGTGTTATCTGTGAGTGTCACTGTTTTAGCAGTTGTGTTTATACTTTGTATATCAAGACTATTTGTAGGGGTTTCTGCTGAGGATGTCATCGACTTTTTCCCCAACGGATTTAACCACAGCTGTTTTTTTAGGTTTGAACTCAATTTTTTCTCCATCATAATCCTTCATCTCATTTACCAGTTGATATGCACCATGATTTTTCTGCCAGGAAAGCATGTTGATATAGATCTTCCCCATAAGATACAGGTCATATTCGGTGACATTATTTAAACGATCAATGTTTAAAACCCTGCCTAATTCATCACTGTTTTTCACTCCAAGTTCCCAAAGAGTGTTACAGAGATTACTATAACGGGGATCAGGACTGAAATTAATGTTTTCCAATCCCCAGATATATTTTTTATCACCCCATTGATAATAACAATCACGACCCAGGAACTCAATTAATCCTAGATGGGGGACATCAAGGAATGACTCACCAGGATATGCCCGTTGACCATAAAGCGGGATGGTCACACTATCCCGTCTCATATAATTGATAAGGGTTTTCCATTTCGGTGGTTTATCTGCTTGGAAATATGCACGGGTGACATACAGGCGATATAGGGTGAAAATCGAGGCTGATGCGACAATACCGATCCCGATCACATCGAAGTATACCATCTGAAAAAGTGGGAATAATTTGGTGAGATACCAGATGACAATGCCAAGCATGATGATAAAGATGTTCACTGAGATCAGCCACATGTTTTAGTATCCCTCCATCGCCTGCATGCCTTCCTCATTCTGTCGGTCATTGCCTTTTACCAGTTTCCCCCAGAGACCACGGTTTTTGTTTGAATGTGTCCGATCCAGCCATTCACGTTTCGTGGTGATCAATGCGTTCTGATAGTTTCCATTGGTACCCCGTGTGGTCTGATAATCTGCGAGGTTGTCGAGAACAGTTGCATCTGCGAGGTCATCGAGTCCTGCATCCTTGGAGAGTTCTATGAGCTGTCGTCTGAGATGGAAAAGTTTGATTGCCTTGGGGTTACTGATAAATGAAAGAGGAAGTATCTTATTTATATCCATGACCCGATGTCGATTCCGATAGAGAAACTCTTTGTCGATGATGTCATGGATTTTTTCAAGTTCGGTGCTCCACCGCATGAAAGCGGTTTGATCTGATACATATGGTCGTATGGGTTCTGCTTCATTTTCCATTACGGGTTCTTCGTATCGCAGTGAGCATTCCTCCTATGAGTCCATATCCTATGATAAATATTCCAAGGCAGATGACAATGAATCGTTGTTCCAGTCCCGAAAATAGGTAGCTTGATATGAGAATAAGCAGTCCGATGCAGCTGAACATGATGCTGTTGTCAAGTATTTTTTTCCGTGTGGTCTGTTCTTTTCCATTCATGATGCTATCGAGAACGGTGCGTAATGCTTGGCTTCTGCTGTCTTTGTTTATTGTTTCAAGGAAATTATAATGTCGTTGACAAAGGTGAAAACTTCTTCCAATGAGGTCGCTTTCTTCCATTATAGTATAGTGTTATTTCTAAAAATGGTATATATAGTTGTTATTAATAAAAAAAAGAAAAGAAATGAAGTGTTATAATTTAAATAAATCAGAAACAACTGAATTACTATGTCGTTTTTTAGGTTGTGTACTTACAACTTTTGTTTGAAAACTTGTTAATGAATTAGCATATTTTTGTGCTTCACTTCTTGATTTAAAATATTGATTTCTTGAGTAATCATCTGTTTTTGATGTTAACCACTTGTTGTCTCCTTTTCTTTTGAACATTACTTTGTATGCCATGTTTTTTCACCATTATAAAAAATAAAAAAAGGGATTTATGTTTGGGTTTTATTTCCGTGTTGCGGAAACTCCCCAGCCCTTTTTCTTTTTATAGATCGTTGTGTCAAGACCTTTCTTACGTAGGTATTTTGCCATACGTTTCGCAGTGGTTTTGTTTTTACAGGAATGAGATGCCATATGGCGGCCTCCTTAGATGCCGCCTCCGCCACCCATTCCTTTCATCACAATTCCAATGAGAATTGCACCAACAACCACTAATGCTATCAACGGCAGTAAGCCGAATACGGTGGAAGCCATGTCCTCGGTTTCATTGATCGAGTCATTTGCTTCAGTGCTTGATCCATCGATTCCATCGGTAATCTCCCAGAAAACCAGGGCACCAATTCCAATGGTGATCAGTAAGCCGATAAGGGCTCCAACAACTTTCACGTAACCTTCACGATTTTTTATTAACTTACGCATAAAAATGTTATTTGTTGAAATCAGTATTTAAAGTTGTAAGAGGTGAAAAACAAACCTTACAAGGTTCATTATGAACCTTTCTCCTTATTTAGTGATGATTCTCCATCCTCGTTTCGTTTTTTCTATTTTCAGTCCTTGTGGTATTGCGATTGATCCTTTTTTGATGTGTAATAACTGTTTTTCTGATGCCACTCTTATTTGTTTGAACCTGGCAAAATCCTGGGTTCGTGACACTGTTTGATAAGGGTGTTGTACTAACCGGTCTAGGTAGTTATTGAAATATTTTTGTTTCTTTTTCTCTATGAACATGTTTTTACATCATCCTTGTGAATCGTTGTTTTAGATGTGGAAGTACCATTTCTATCAT
>WJKA01000475.1 GCA_014729375.1 Chitinivibrionales bacterium | reverse complement strand
GATGTTCCGGGTATGACAAAGCGACTTTCTCATAAAATTGTGCGGCGGATGCGAAATATTTCAGCGTATCCTTTTTCTCCGCTCTGCGATAATACTCATCGGCAACATGCAGCCCGTTTGCTATGGCAAGCGAATCAACACGTTGTACCGCTGTACTGTCACGGTCGGAAACGGTTTTTCGCCATTGCGTTCCCGCAGCATACCGCCGGAAAAATGCTTTTCGCGCCTCAAGCGCCTTTTCAGGCTTGTTCATGCCCTCATAAATTGTAATCAACGCACGTGTCGCCGACGGCGCTGCTATACTCAGAGGATACTCTTCGAGTAACCGGCGATATACCTTGATCGCTACATCGAAATCCTGCACCTCCGACCGGAGTTCACCAATTCGCTGAAGTACCAGGGCTGCATAATCGGTATTGCCGATTAACTCAAGAAACTTAACTGCATCGTCAATCCGCCGTTCCTCATCAAAACTGATTGCAATGTAATCAATCGCTTCCCCCCGCAACAGCGGATTCACAACCTGTTTCTCATCCATTTTTGTCGGATCGAAATCAAGCTCTACTTCCTCAATAAGGTATTTGAATACGGCAATAGCATCTTCATAATGGTCCTGCATGTAATAGCACCATCCGAGATTATACAATGCCTGGACAAATTGTGGATGGTCACGATATTGAAGGACTTTTCGAAACGCCTCCTCCGACAGCCTGTATCCCTTTCCTCCCTCGATTCTGGGGTTCTCAAAATAATAGCGCCCGATATTCATGTTCGCCTCAACATAATATTCACTTTCGGGAAATTTTACGGTCAGTTGCTGCAAAACATCATTAGCTTCATCGTATATACCGAGTTTTTGCAATGCCAGCGCTTTATAGAAGTACGCGTCATCGGTGATATCATGTTTCGGAAATTCATAAATTATCTTGTCATACACCCGAAGCACCTGACTGAGATCATATTCGGGGAATTCGATCCCGACAGTATCCTCTTTGCTTTCCATCCGCCTCTCATATTCTTCCAGACGCATGCCGAATTCATCACTTGCCGCATCGAAATAAAGCTCGGCCAGCCTGAATAAAATCCGGGGGGTATATTTGTTTTTCGGGTAAAACTCCAGCATTGTATTTATATGATGAATCAGTAAATCCCGCTCCCGTATCAACTCATTTTTAACTTTATCGTAATCGATCTGTGAAAAAACCCTGACCACATCCCGTGCTCTCTCTGCAAGGGAGTCCTGTCTGGTTGCGGAAGTGTCGTTTTTGTATAGCTGCGTACCAATCTGCGACAGCACCTCTTTTTTATCCTGGTACTTGAGAAATGCCCAGTCTACATATTTAGCAGGCGCTTCTTTATTACCTCTGCCATCCTCTGTGCCGGTCTCCATGGATTCGCGGATTACAACGGCTTGTTCTCTTTCCAGATTCCGCATTGACGCTTCAACGCTGTCACGTTGTTCCTCAAGGTCGGCGAGCTGTTTTTTCAGGCTTGAATCGGCAGGGTTTGACTCGAGCTTTATTGTGCCGATTTCTATTTTCCCCCGAATATCAAGCAGGGCCTCTTCTGTTGCAAGAATTCGTTCTTTCAGCAGCGCGAGGTATTGCCTCAATGTAAGATCGAACGATTCATTATCCGTTTTGCCGGCCCCCTGCAGGCCTAATATGTCAAGCAACTCATAGTGCTCCTGTTCCATATCTCGCAGTCGCCCAACATGTGTCGCAGCGGTTTTTGCAATCTTTGGTTTTCCGGTCCTCATGGCGGTGAGTTCCACGTTTTTCCAGGCAGAAATCATTTCGGCGATTTTCGTAAGTTCATCATATATTTCAAACGAAAGCCGGGAATTGACAATCTGCTGATAGACAATGCTGCTTATGGAATTTGCTCTGGCCGTATCGCCCAGTTCAAGGTAGGATTGCTCGATCAGGCTTATCATTTCAAAGAAGTATTTACTCGAGCGATTATTTTTGATAAACGTGGTTGCTCTTTCAAGCGATTTTTCATAATTGTTCATATCAAAAAAGGTCCGGGCGATCTTTACGAGTGCATAATCGTACCGAGCAGCGCCTTCATCGACCTGAGAATAATAATCCTGAGCAGCCGTTGGCTTGCCCTCGAGGTAATACAGATCACCGATTACAATGGAAGCTTCGTTGGCCAGCGCATCATCAAGGCAGTTTTTCCTGACATATTCGAGCAACAATAACGCTTTCTTCCGGTTTTTCAGCATGATTTCGCAGAGTGCAAGAAGAAACCGTGATTGATAAAAATGTGTCGATTCACTGGTGATATTTCCCAGCAGTTCAACGGCACTTCCATACTGCTTTTTGCGGTAGTGAAGCTTTGCGGCCGTATACAGGACATGGGAACGCAATGGATGATGCAGGTATTTTTTTTCATACATGGCCAGTATTTTTTCTGCAGTATGAATATCCCTGTCCTCATAGGCATACTGAAGCAGACGAAAATACGCGGGTGCCGTTTTATCGCTCTCCGGCATATTTTCGACAACAAATAAATATTTCTTTTTCGCCAGGTCCTTTAGACCCAGCATCCGATAGGCTTCAGCCAGGGCAAAAGCGATAAAATCGAGGTCTCCGTCGGGTAACGTGAGTACAAAAGCCTTTTCGAGAACAGACGCCGCTCTCCGGAACTCACCGGCATTGTACAATGCGAGCGCCTGCCTGACATTTTCAGGTGCAGTAACCGCATTGGCCGGCAGCGCACTATACTCCTCGGCGGCGACATCAACACGAAGCCATTCCAGTGCGGCTTCCTGTTCTGCAAAGAGCGGAAGGCACATCAGGAG
>WJKA01000474.1 GCA_014729375.1 Chitinivibrionales bacterium | reverse complement strand
TCGCCTGTTCCGGTGCCGGATTCGGTGGCTTTTTCTTTTTCAAGGTTTGGTGATGATTGTTGAGCTTGAGTCCGGGCGGAATCCTCCTGGCTGATAGCCGGCAGCGCCGTGGTCAGAAGCAGAAGAACCGAAAAAAGCTGTTTCATAGCGCATTCCTCTCATTAAATGTGTGTGATATTTCAGAAATATAACTCATTTTCCCGATTCGAGAAAAGAATAGTGCATAGTTAATTTATGCAAATAATTTTTATTCGCATATTTGTATCACCTTGATGAAACCGGTAAGGAATAGTATTTTTGTGTTCCCATCTGTAGTTTTCTCACGTGCCGGAAAAGCATGCACACTATACAGATTCTCCATTAGAAAGGAACCACTCAAATGTCATCACCAACTGACAGAAAATACGCAAAATCACATGAATGGATTAAGATTGACGGCGACAGTGCAGTAATTGGCATCAGTGATCATGCTCAGGATGCACTTGGCGACATTACATTTGTTGAAACGCCTGCGAAAGGTACAAAGCTTGAAAAAGGAAAAGAGTTCGGCGTCATAGAATCGGTTAAAGCTGCAAGCGATTTGTATTCCCCGGTCTCATGCGAGGTGGTTGAGGTCAATGATGCACTTGGTGATCAGCCGGAGATGATAAATAACAACCCGTATGATGAAGGATGGATCCTGAAAGTGAAAAATATCGACGGTTCCGGGCTTGATGATTTAATGGATTCCGCATCATATGAAAAGTTTCTAAAAACAGAAGAATAGCCGACACGTGGTATGGCTGGTTATGTACTGCATCGTTACCGCTGTTTCAGTACCGATCGTTTCACAGATGCACCACGCCGAAAGCTTCAGTATGGAGCAATGGGGCCGGCACAATGAATGAATTAGAAGCTGGAAACAATGCTTCTCGCGCAATTCCGGAGTATAGCGACTGGCAGTGGTCGTTCCAGGCACGGCTTGTATGGCTTGTTCTCGGCATTCTGGGCGGCGCCATCTGTGTCATTTTTCTCAGGAATTTCTCCGGCTATCAAACAGGTGAAAAAATTTTTTCGGCAGTACTGTCGATTCTGGTCCTGGTATTCTGCTGTGTTCCCGTGTATCCGGTTACATTCGGTCGTTTGTCAACCAATCGTGAAAAGGTCAGGTGGAACCGTTTTTATGCAATTAAAACGCTATGCTGGGAAAATGTATCAGCGATCAAAGGTATCCGGCGCGTTACGGTATTTGGACACAGGTATTACATGCTCCGGTGTGTTCTCAATGATGGTTCTGTTGAAGGCATTTTTTCCACATCTGAGGAGGCTTATACGGTATTCAGGGAAATCAGACGTGTTTTTTCTGAACAGGATGCGAGTGAGCGTACCAAAGGTGTATAATGAGTGAGCTGATTGAGAATTTCTCTGAAAAATATTCCGAATTTCTACGAGATGAATCGCGTGTTGTCGGCTCGGCTGATACGATTTCATTTCCTTTGTGCGAAGATGATATCTGCAGGACCGTTTCAGAACTTCATGACCGCGCTGTTCCGGTAACCGTGCAGGGTGCAAGAACCGGCATTGCGGGCGGGGCGGTTCCCGCAGGCGGGCATGTGCTCAACCTGAGCAAGATGGACAGAGTTACCGGTATGCGGTATGAACCGGACGCGAACAGGTTTTTTGTTTCAGTGCAGCCCGGTGTCCTTCTGTGCGATTTAAATAATAAAATTGTTACAAAAGATTTTTCTTCGGAGGGATGGTCGAAGGAATCGCGTGGCGCGCTGGAGAAATTCAAATCCGCGCCGCGCAGTTTTTTTGCTCCGGACCCGACAGAAACATCAGCATCGATCGGTGGTATGGTCTCCTGCAATGCATCAGGCGCGCGGTCCCTGGCTTTCGGTGCTACGCGGAACCATGTAAACTCCCTGCGGATTGTTTTTGCCGATGGAAGAACCGCCGGGCTTCGGCGGGGTGATCGCATGGATGAACCGGGAACAATAGCACTCCGGTGTGACGACGGCTCTGTGATCCGGGTAAAAATGCCGGACTATTTAATACCGGAAGTCAAAAACGTGCTTGGATATTATACTCACCGCGGGATGGAGCCGATTGATTTTTTTATCGGCTCAGACGGCACGCTGGGGATTATAAGCGAAATCGAGTTGTCGCTTGTACCGTATCCTGCAGCCGTGTGGGGAATCGTTGCGTTTCTGCCGGAGCAGGCAGGCGCGGTGCGGGCGGTCAGGCTCCTGCGCGACCAGAGCCGGATTACGGAGACTGGTACTGATACGAATCATGCCCGGTTGTCGGCGCTGGAATATTTCGACCCGGGCTCACTTGATCTTTTGAGAAAGCAGAAAAAGGAAAACCAGGCTTTTTCATACATTCCGGATATTCCTTCAGAGCATGCATGTGCGCTGTATATCGAATATATGGGTGCGGATGAGAATGAGGTGATCAAGCGGATGGAACGCGGAGCGGAACTGTTGTCCGGGCTGGGGTGTGATGAGGACTCCTGCTGGGCCGCATGTACCGAGCGGGAACTGACAAAACTGAAGCTTTTCAGGCATGCTGTCCCTGAAGCGGTCAATCTGACTGTTGACCAGAGGAAAAGAACTGAGCCCCGATTGGCCAAGCTTGGTACCGATATGGCGGTTCCTGACGACAAACTTGAATGTATACTGGAGCTGTACGAGAGCGATTTAGCGGAGGCGGGACTTGAATCGGTGATCTTCGGGCATATCGGCCAGAATCACCTTCACGTAAACATACTGCCTTCTTCCATGGATGAATTTACAAAGGGACGGTCACTCTATATGAAATGGGCCAGACAGGTAATTGCGTGGGGCGGAAGTCCTGCAGCAGAGCACGGGATCGGCAAAGTTAAGAAAGAATTTCTGAAAATGAAATACGGCGATTCGGGAGTCGCGCAGATGCTTGGTCTGAAAAGACAATTCGACCCGCAGTTGCTGCTGAACAGAGGAAACTGGTTTGAATGAAAGGCCCGGAAATGAAAGCAATGGTACTGACCGGCATTAACAGAATGGAACTTGTTGAGCAGGATGCTTCCCGGATCGAGAGCGACAGCGATGTGCTGATCCGGCTTGAGGCTGCAGGCGTATGCGGTTCTGATATTCACTACTACGAGACCGGACGGATCGGTTCTCAGATTGTTGAATATCCATTCCGGGTCGGGCATGAATGTTCGGGAATTGTAGAGGCGGTTGGAGACGGTGTCGGCCGCGTATCGCCCGGAGACCGGGTGGCGGTTGATCCTGCCATGCCCTGTTACGCGTGCGATCAATGCCTGGAAGGGCGCCATCATACCTGCAGAAATCTGAGATTTCTCGGAACACCCGGTCAGGCCGGGGGATGCTTATGTGAATATATTGTTGTGCCGGAAAAATCGTGCTTTAAAGCTCCGGCATTGAGTGCTGATCAGGCAGCGGTGGTCGAGCCGCTGTCGATCGGTGTTTATGCGGTAAAGAAGTCAATTTGTATGCCCGGCGCACGGATCGGCATACTCGGTTCCGGCCCGATTGGGCTTTGCGTTATGCTGCCTGCAATCGAGCAGGGGGCTGCACGGGTATACGTGACTGATAAAATCGATAACCGGTGCACCCTGGCGCACAGCCTGGGAGCATATTGGACCGGCAATGCTGCCGATACTGACATTGTTGCAGCAATTGCCGATCAAGAGCCGGGAGGCCTTGATGCGGTTTTTGAGTGCTGCGGCGATCAGGGGGCTCTTGATCAGGCAGTAGCGTTGCTGAAACCGGGCGGAAAACTGATAATTGTCGGTATTCCCAGAACAGAGCTGGTCTCGTTTTCGATCGACAGGTTGCGGAGAAAGGAAATTACAATTCAGAATATCCGGAGACAGGTCGACTGTGTCGAACTGTCATGCGCACTGATTGCAGAAAAAAAGGTAAATGTTGATCCGCTGATAACGCACCATTTTGCCTTTGAGAGGGCTGTCGAGGCATTCGAGCTTGTCAAAGAATACCGCGAGGGGGTGGTAAAGGCTGTGATTTCATTCACTAAAAAAGGTTAGCGTTTATGAGTGCGGGGCGCTGTAAAGCTGTTCACCGGAAGACTATCCGCCAGAAAGTATGTTTGGATCCAAACAGGCCTGGGGGGCGCAAAGCAACCGTGCAAAAATTGCACGGTATTGAACTCTCCGGGCAGGATGTCCGGATATTTTTTTGCTGTTTTTGTTTGGTTAGCCCGATACAGTTTATTATATTGTATGAGGGCCTGATTGGGTAGGTTTACGGTTGTTTTCAGAATTTTATATCAAACACTTATATTGTCGGGCTGTGGCGTTTAACCGGATAAGTGTTTAAGCGAAAAAATCAGGTCACGAGAGCTTAAAAGGATAGAGCAGAACGTGCAACAAGCAATAATTCCTGTTTTCAAATTGCGGATCCTCAAGTATGGCTTGCTGACTCTGGTGCTTTCAGTATATTCGACCGGCTATGCCGGCACATCTATTACTGTTCCCGGCAGTGAATTCAAAACCATTAACAGGGCAATGATACAGGCAAAACCCGGTGATACCGTCTGGGTTGAAAACGGTTCATATACCGGGCATGTTGCTGTCGAACCGGGGGTAACATTGATTTCCAGGATATCATATGGTGCTGTCCTTGATGGAAACGGGCGAAAAACCGTTGTGGCTCTGAAGGGAAAAAGTACAATTTCAGGCTTTGAAATAACAAATGGCACAATC
>WJKA01000473.1 GCA_014729375.1 Chitinivibrionales bacterium | reverse complement strand
GTCGCTCGATTGTACTTCGCTATACAGGCCAGTGGGAGAACATCGTTCAAAAAATGGGGCGATGGGTTGATTTCGAGCGCCAGTACCGCACGATGGATCCTCAGTACATGGAAAGCATCTGGTGGGTATTCAGGCAGGTCTGGGAAAAGAAATTGATTTATGAGGGGTACCGGGTACAGCCGTATTGTCCCCGGTGTGCGACTCCGCTTTCGAACTTTGAAGTCAATGAGGGGTATCAGGATATCCAGGGGCCGTCGATAACGGTTACGTTTCCTCTTGCCGACGATCCATCAACGAAAATCCTGGTCTGGACAACGACCCCCTGGACGCTTCCGTCAAACGTCGCACTTGCGACCGGTCCCGATATCAGGTATGTCAAGGTCCGTGACGGTGATTCGACATATATTCTGGCAAAAGACCGTCTGCCGGCATACTCCAGAGACGATGGGGGGTATGAAGTAATTGGCGAAGTATCGGGCCGTGAACTGTCAGGGCTTCGGTATCTGCCGGCATTTGATTTTTTTGCCGATAAATCAGACGCGTTTTTTCAGGTTACTACGGCCGGTTTTGTGTCTACCGAGGACGGTACTGGAATCGTTCACATAGCGCCGTCATTCGGGGAAGATGATTTCCAGGTCGGCGCGCAGCTCAATCTTCCTATTGTCTGCCCTGTTGACGATGAGGGAAGGTTTACGGATGAGGTGCCGCCCTGGAAAGGGCGCCTTGTGTTTGATGCTGATTCCGATATTATCCGGAGCCTGAAAGGTTCGGGGCGGCTGGTCCACCGTAGTACGATCCGGCACCGGTATCCGTTCTGCTATCGCTGCGACACAGCCTTGATTTACAAAGCGATTACCACCTGGTTTATGAAAATCGAGCCGCTGAAAGAAAACATGCTTGCCGGCAATCAGGCTGTTCACTGGGTGCCGGAACATTTGAAAAACGGTCGGTTCGGCAAAGGCGTGGAAAGCGCGCCGGACTGGAATATCTCGCGCAACAGGTACTGGGGCACGCCGATTCCCCTCTGGCGATGTTCATGCGGGCATACTGTCTGCATCGGCAGCATTGAGGAGCTTCACAGGCTGGCCGGCGGGGGCGATGTTGAAAAGGGCCGGCGCCGTCATGAGGAAACTATTGCCAGACTGAAAGAAATGCTTGCCACAGAGACCGGCACGCGTCTAAAAGCGCAGAATATGGACTGCTCGTGGGCCGCCCGCCTCAGCAGGGCGGATATCCCGCAAAATGACATTCATACTCATGTGGTCGATATGCTCAAGCTCCGTTGCCCGTCATGTAACAAAGAAGATATGGTCCGCACCCCCGAGGTGCTTGACTGCTGGTTTGAGTCCGGTTCGATGCCGTACGCGCAGGGGCATTACCCGTTCGAAAATAAGGACAATTTTAACCGGCTGTTTCCCGCAGATTTTATTGCCGAGGGGCTCGATCAGACACGCGGGTGGTTTTATACCCTGACGGTGCTGGCATCGGCTCTATTTAAAAAACCGGCATTCAAGAACGTCGTGGTCAACGGTATTATCCTTTCCGAAGAGGGAAAAAAGCTCTCGAAACGCCTGAAAAACTATGCGCCGCCCTCCGAAGTGCTCGATACGCTCGGTGCCGATGCCCTGCGCCTCTTTTTGATTAATTCGCCTGCTGTTAAGGCGGAAGACCTCAGGTTCTCGGAAAAGGGCATTGTGGAAATGTCACGCTCGGTGCTGCTGCCGTTCTGGAATGCCTATTCGTTTTTTGTAACCTATGCCAATGTTGACGGATGGAAGCCGGGCGGCGCAGGCAAACCGTCGAGCGATAACGAACTCGACCGGTGGATCGTCTCCCTTTTGAACCATGTTGTTGCAAGTGTTAATGTCGAAATGGAGCAGTATAACCTCTATCGCGTGGTTCCCAATCTCGTTGATTTTATTGATAATCTTACCAACTGGTATATCAGGCGAAGCCGGCGGCGGTTCTGGAAAAGCGAAAACGACACCGATAAAAACGATGCATACGAAACCCTCTACTATGTACTGGTGGAATTTTCCAGGGTAATGGCACCGTTTCTTCCGTTTTTGACTGAAGCGATATACCTGAACCTCGTCGCCGGCCGTATCAGCGGCTCCCCACGCAGCGTTCACCTGACCAGCTATCCGAATAAAAATGAGGCGTTGATCGATCCTGATCTTGAGAAAAAAATGCATGTTGTCAGGCAGGCCGTTATTATGGGGCGGGTGCTGCGAAGCAGGTTTACAATTAAAAACCGGCAGCCGCTCAGAAAAATGACGGTTATTGTCAAAGATGACGGCACGCGGGAACTGCTTAAAGACATGGCGGACCTTATCAAGGAAGAATTGAATGTCAAAGCAGTTGAATTCGATAAAAATGAAGACCGCGTAGTTACTCTTTCGGCAAAACCGAATTTCAGAAAACTCGGCCGCGTGTTCGGGCCGAAAATGAAAGAAGCGGCCGAGATTATAGAAAAATTTACACCGGAGCAGGTGCATGAATTAACCGAAGGCGCGACCATTGATGTCCTTGGGACCGCGGTCCGCATTGATGATATCGAAATCAGGCGGACCAAACATGAGGGAATCGAAGTAGAAACGCAGAATGAAATCACCGTCGCCCTTGATACTGAGATAACCCCCGGACTTGCCGAAGAGGGTACCGCCAGGGAGTTTGTCAATCGAGTACAGAATCTGAGGAAAAAGAAGGACCTGGACGTGACCGACAGGATAATCGTAACTATTGCCTGTGACCCTGCACTCAAAAGCGCGGTAACCACCCATAAAGATTATGTCTGCAACGAAACACTGGCAACCAGGCTGCAGTGGGAAGACTCCGTGACTGAAAAAAGTGCGGGGGAAAAGACCGAAATTAACGGCATGCAGGCAATACTGAATATATCATTGGCGAAATAATAAGAAAGACACGAGGTTGCAATCGCATCACAGGGCCGGAACATCAAAAATGATTTCATATACCTGCTTGCCCGCTGTATAGCAGGCACGGGGGGGCTGCTGCCCCGCCGAATGGGGCTGACTGTATTCGGGACAATCGGGTACTGGGCATTTTATTTTCCGAATACCGAGAGAACCCGGACGATCCGGCACATGGAAATGATCTTCGGCCGCACATGGGATACAAGGCGGATACGGAAAACCGCACAACAGGTATATGTCAACCTTGGGAAAAATCTTTTTGATGCACTCTGGCTGTCTCAGGCAACAAACCGCCGGTTTTTTGAAATAGTGCATTATGATTCGTTTTATGAGATACAACGGGAATACGAAAGGGGAAACGGCATTGTCATTATTACCGCACATATCGGATGTTTCGAAATGCTGTTGCAGCTTTTCGGGAGGATGGGACTTGCCAGCTTTGCAATCGGCCAGGAAATCTACGATAAAAGGATCGACAGAATAATAAGCAACGCGCGGCGGGGAAAAAATATCGATTATATGCACCGGAAAGAAAATCCGCGGGAAATAATCAGGCGGCTCAGGATGGGCATGATTTTTGGCGTTCTGATAGATCAGGATACGAGAGTTGAAAGCATCCATGCACCGTTTCTCGGCAAACCGGCCAATACCCCATCCGGGCCGATTAAGCTGGCGATGCGGTTTAATATTCCGGCGTTTGTCGCTACAACCGCGCGACAGCCTGATGATACACACCATGTGTCCATCAGTCCGAAACTCGACCTTCACACCGGTGGCAGCGATGATTTACTGAGGAATGTCACTACGGCAAATGATATAATCAGTATGGCGATCAGAAGGAATCCGGAGCAATGGGTATGGATGCATCGCAGGTGGAAACGCCGGCCGCAACGGGAATGTGAGTAGGTCATGAAAGCGATATTCTATTCCATCCTTCTGGGGTTGTGCGTGATGTTTCCGGGATGTTCGGATACCGAACAAGCCCCCCCGCGGTCAAAAAGCAGCGCTCGTGACCTGGTACAGGAACTCGAGAATTCTGTGCTGTCCCTGTATGATGGTGCGCAGAAAGTTTGGGAGTTGAAAGCAGAATATATGCGAAAATCCATGGGCGATTCCGCGCATGTGCTTGCCGTTCCGGTCGTGCTGACGCTTTTTGATTCCCTCGGCAGGACAGGGACGAAAGTGCTTGCCGACTCGGGAACAACGAATGCTGCAAAAGATACCTTCACTGTCTGGGGCAATGTGTTTGTCAGGACCGAGGATTCTCTTAAAGTACAATCAGAGCTATTGTGCTGGAGCCAGGGAAATCACCGGGTTACTACTGATACCTATGTCCAGATAGAGACAAGAAACGGAGACGTGATCCGGGGGCGGGGACTTGATGCCAATGAGAGCTTTTCCCGTTGGACAATACACGAGCGGGGAGAGGAGGGGTTCGGGTTTTTTCCGAATTTCAAGGAACGTGTTGAGCAGGAAGATGAATTCTTATGATACATACGCGCGCGCCGCGACACCGGCTTTTTGCGGCTGTGGCTGCAATGACTGCCTGCTTCTGGTTCCGGGGAGTACCACAGGACCTCAATCTTGTCGATTACGGCAGCATGGAAGGCTTTTTTGTCAACGATCAGATGGTGGTGAATTTGCGCCGGAATGTTG
Source organism: Chitinivibrionales bacterium (assembly GCA_014729375.1). GTDB lineage: Bacteria > Fibrobacterota > Chitinivibrionia > Chitinivibrionales > WJKA01 > WJKA01. Next base: position 2,268 of record WJKA01000473.1, on the reverse strand, counting down.
TATTCAAGTATGACGACGTAACGGTACGGGCTGATCATGCACGATGGTGGCGGAGTGACAAGACCGTGAAATTTTCCGATAATGTCAGGGTGACGCGCGTGGCACAGACCCTTACCTGCAGGTATCTTCACTTTGAAGGGCGCGAAAAGATGCTCTATGCGCGAAATAATGTCGTATTTGCCGATACCGTCGAGATGATCAGGGTGACGGGCAGAACAGCGCGATACGATCTCGAACGAAGCCATTGTATTCTGGAGGGAGAGCCGGCTTTTTTCAGATTTGATACTGCTGCGGCCGAGACGCTTTCGATTGTCGGCAAGCGGATGATGTATGATGATTCCCTTAAAAAAACATCGGTGGTTGACAGCGTGAAAGTTACCAAAGGGTTGCTTACCGCCCGGTGCATGGAAGGCTACTATTTTTCGGCAGATGATCTTGCCCAGTTGCGGACTGACCCGGAAATTTTCTATGGCGAGCACAAGCTAACCGGGGATTCCGTCGACCTCTATTTCAGTGAGGATACGCTGAACGGGGTGTCGGTTGCCGGCAATTCATATGGCCTTTATATCGATCCCGAGGAGGCGGAAACGACCTGGACCAGAATCTGGGGAGACAGCATGTATATGAGCCTGAACGACTCGGGGTTTTTAGACTCGGTCTGGGTGCACGGCAATGTTCTGAGCAAATACAGTTCGGCCGAGGATACGATTGAGGCGAATGAAGTGTCGGGAAAAACAATGATTGTGGATTTCGGCGAAAAGAGCGCAATCCGTCACGCCCTGGTCTGGGGTAATGCCGAATGCATATATTATGTCGAGGATAAAAGCGCAAACGACCGGAATGAAGCGAGCGGCGATACCCTTGCAGCCTGGTTTGCCGACGGCAGGGCTGTACGGTTGAAACTACTTGGTGATATACGTGGAAATTATTTTCCAGAATAGAGTATGGCATGCGCAGCGTTCATGCCACACGGATTTGAGGGCCCCGGTAGCAGGCGCAAAACATACCAGTGTGCCATGCATGAGGAAAAGCAACCGGATATGAAAACATACGACATTTCCGGCAGAAATACCAGGCGGGAAATAAAAACCGACAGCCTGATAAAAATCTACAATAAGCGACGGGTTGTCGATGAGGTTTCTATTGTAGTGAATCAGGGAGAGATTGTCGGGCTTTTAGGGCCGAATGGTGCGGGGAAGACCACGACGTTTTATATGATTGTCGGCATGATTCGTGCAAATAAGGGGAAGATATACCTTGATGGCAAGGACATATCGAAAAAAGCCATGTACCGGCGGGCAAGAATGGGGATCGGCTATCTTCCACAGGAACCATCGATTTTCAGAAAACTCACGGTGGGAGAAAACATCATGGCAATTCTGGAGACACAGAAAATGGGTACAAAGGAGCGTAAAAACCGCATGCGAGCGCTGTTGCAGGAACTCAATGTGGCACATCTTGAGAAAAACCTTGCGTATACGCTTTCGGGGGGTGAACGCCGACGGGTGGAAATTGCCCGTGCCCTGGCCATCAAGCCGGATTTCATTTTGCTCGATGAGCCTTTTGCCGGAGTAGATCCGATAGCCGTTGAGGATATCCAGAGCATTGTTCATGATCTCAGATACAAGGGATACGGAGTGCTGATTACCGATCATAATGTTCGTGAGACACTCCGGATCACCGACAGGGCATATATCATGAACGAAGGCAAGATACTTATTTCAGGAACCGCCCGGGAGCTTGCGGAGAATCCTGAGGCGCGACGAATTTACCTGGGTCAGAGTTTCAAACTCGATTAAATGCCGGGTACCGGCAGAAAGATTTTGCCTATTGTATTTTCTGGAACTGGATGTTAGGATAATAATATTAAGCCGGAACGATTTTATTATGCGCGGAGGACTATTTGAATCTCGGTCTTGACATGTCTCTGAAGCTTCAACAGAAGCTTTCATTTCAGATGATACAATCTCTGAAGCTTCTTCAGGTAAATACGCTTCAACTGGAGCAGCTTCTCAGAACCGAGCTTGAGATGAATCCGGTGCTGGAGGCCGCTGAAGAGCAGGAGACCGAGCTTGAGGAAGAGCAGGAAAAGGACGATTCAGAGGATTCTGAGGAGGAGCTTGAAGTCGGCGAGGATGAGATTGACTGGGAGGAATATCTTGAGGACGGGTTTGATATCGGCAACCGGATGAGTGAGGAAGAATCATCATCAGAAGAAAAATACGAACCGTCACCGATTTACAGCGAGACATTGACAGAGTACCTGGG
>WJKA01000472.1 GCA_014729375.1 Chitinivibrionales bacterium | reverse complement strand
CTTCAAAGCTGTTTGAATACCGGCCGGGATTCTCAATCGGCATTCCGTCGTATAAATTTTCCAATTTGAGCGCAAACATCCGGCGCTTGAAAGAACGTATGAGACAAATCGAATTTAACGAAAAATTCGAGCCGACCGAAAAGAAAATCGGTACCGTTGAAATCGTCCAGAACTCCGATGAAAACCGCACGCAGATATTTTTCCCAGCCAAACCGCCGTACGAGGTCCGGCAGCTGCTCAAACAAAACGGTTTCCGCTGGTACCGCACCGGCGGATGTTGGCAGCGCCATCTCTCCCGCGGCGCAGAATATGCCGCGGAAAAATGCGCTACACTTTACATGGAGTTAAGCCCCAAGACGTTAAATTAAAGTAATGGGATTACCGTCTAATCAAGGCCCGGCGAATGCCGGGCCGGGGCTTCTTTCCTTCTCTTCTTGCGGAGACCGACATGAAAACTTCTTACTTGGTTAACGATATCAACTCTCACCTGCAGACCATTTATAACTGTATGGCTATGATCGAAAACTGTCTTGACGCTTTGTGCCCATGTAAAACAGGGGCTTTCCCTATCGTTATCTCCGAAATAATAAAACCACCCAGTCCTTGCTCTCACTGTAATAATGTTACGTCCTGCCCGTCCACTGACCTCGAGCCATGTAAATCATGTATCGATAGTGTCGGTTGGTCCGGCTTTACTCAATTTTCCCTAATTATCAGCGATAAACCACCCTTTCAACTGCGGAGTCCTGCATGATTACTTTCTCAAGTCAAGAATCTTCGATCTTGTTCGGAATTGGATTCCGGGAATTCATCTCCCGGGAACTGGATCCGATCGAAATGATCACCGTCCATCTTCTAATGTCATCATACACCGTAACCGACATCGCCCAGATGCATGGATGCAGCCGTCGGTACATGTATGTAATCATCAACCGCATCAAGACAAAATTTAATCGTTTTTTTGATTCACACCTCGAATGAAATTATGCTATATTATATCAGACTGTGACAAAGTACTTTCTCATGCTCCCGGAACCCCGGGGGCTTTTTTTTATCTATCACGGGAGGGATGGATATGAATACCAACCAGTGCGACGTTTGCAAAAAACCCAGTTATCAGCTTTTCCCACATGCGATGCTGTCCCATCTGAGAACCTGCGCCACCAAAAATTATGGCCGCATTCATAAAACGCTTGAACCCGTCTCTCGGGTAAAAATGGTATGCTATCCTTGTCGAGTCGCTCTTATCAGGACCGAAGACCAGCGACCATTGCAGTCCATGCCCGCCTCCAGGAGGTAAACATATGGCCTGGTATCATCAGTATCAATATGCCGAAATCAAGCCCGGCCGCGGGTATCGAAATCTCGAACGCCGCGCCTTACCGATTCTCCGGTACGAAATTATCGACCAGAAAAAACGTATCGTGCAGGTCGAACTGTTCGTCAATAAATCCGTCTCAATCTGGATTAAGGCCCGACACGTTTGGCTTTATAAATCGTCAAAAGATCTCGCCCTGTTAACAGAGCAGCGACATGAAAACCACCGCCTCAAGCGGCTTATTCACCACCTCACCCCATGGAGGAAATATTAATGGAATTGACGGCATGGCACCACACAACCGGCATCCGCGCGAAGCGCATGGCCGAAACCAAAGACCTTCCCCGGGAAGAATGGCTCGCTCTGCGGAAGAAAGGCATCGGCGGGTCCGATATTTCGGCAATCGCCGGTCTCAATCCGTGGCGATCCGCGATCGACGTTTTCCTCGATAAAACAAACCGAGTACCGTCGACACCCGACAACCCTAAAATGATGTGGGGAAGGATCCTTGAAGATCCCGTGGCCCGGCAGTACGCGCAGGAAACGGGCAAAAAAATCGCCAAAGTTAACGCGATGCTCCAGCACCCCGAACATGATTTCGCTCTCGTGAATCTCGATCGGATTGCACGCAACGGAACAACCGGCGCCCTCGAAGTCAAAACAACGGGGTGGGCCAATGACTGGGCCGAAAACAACATCCCTGATCATTATTATTGTCAGGTCATCTGGGAAATGGGCGTCTCAGGGCTCCCATGGGCTCAGTTCGCGACTCTTATCGCCGGACAGGACCTCGTGATACCCGACGTCATAAATTTTCCTGAGGAGTCCTGGAACACCCTCCTATCAATGGCAGAGCGTTTCTGGCACGACAACGTGCTCAAAGACGTCCCACCGCCGCCGGATGAAAACCCGGCGACTAAGGATGCATACAAATTGCTGTATCCCGAAGTCTTGGAGCAAACCGTCAAAATCGGGCCGGAGCTTGAGAAATTAATCAAGGAGCGCCAAAAACTGGCCGACGTCGAAAAACGGGCAAAATCCAATCGCGCAACGATTGACTCTCAAATACTGGCCACTATGAAAACGGCAAAATGGGCTGTCGGTCAGGATTACAAAGTCACCCGCGTTCTGAAGACATCGCAGAAATTCAATTCAAAGAAATTCAAAGAGGCTCACCCCGACCTGTTCGCCGCTTTCTCGTCTTCATCCGAAACCATCTATCCGCTCGTGCGGGCTATCAAAAAATAAAACCACCACCCTAATTTTTATATCATAGGAGAAATTCAAATCATGCCTACTCAGAAAAATGATGATGCAATCAAAAACGCCGCACAGAGCCGCGGCATCACTCCGGAAAACCGTACACAGGCCCGCAGGGAACAGGGACAGACCACGCCGCCGGCCGCCCCCAGCACGTCCCCTGCTGCTCCGAATAAAAACCTCCCTCAGTCCGTGCAGGGTAATTTCGAACTCTTTATACAGGAAAACAAGAGTGCGTTACAAGAATTGCTCCCGCGCCATATTGACCCCTCCCGCCTCATCCGTCTTGCCCTCAGCGCCGTTCGACGCTCTCCCGAGCTGTTGAAGTGCAACACCGCGTCACTTATCGGTGCGGTTATCGAGTCTTCCGCTCTCGGTCTCGAAATCAATACCCCGCTCGATCAAGCCTACCTGTTGCCGTTTAAAGACAACGAACGCCAGACCACCGATGCTACGTTGATCATCGGATACAAAGGGCTTATTGACCTCTTTTACCGCCACCAGTTGGGCGTTTCGATTTTCGCTATGGAAGTCTATGAGAATGACACCTTCTCG
>WJKA01000471.1 GCA_014729375.1 Chitinivibrionales bacterium | reverse complement strand
CCTTGATAGCAGCAGCCGTCCGTTTCCAGAGCGCTCTCGGGGATTTCGGCGAATCGGTCCCCGTGCCGCTATCCTCAAGGGGCTGCTTTAAATACTCGACCTGCGCGCTGATCACCCGGGAATGCTGCCCCCGAACACCTTCCAGAATGCCTTTATCCTTAAGAAACGATGTCACCTTGCGCATCGTGTTGATTGATACGCCTGCCTTGGAAGCCAGTGCTCCAAGCCCCGGCATCCGGCTTCCGACAACATACCTGCCTTCTTCGATTTCATTGATGAGAAACCGGACAGCCCGCGTGACTCCAGGAGGAACAGGGGTAATCATATACGTAAAATAATATAAAGAATATTAAAAAATTGTAGAATATCAGAAGGATATTTTATTTTGATTTTACCGGGATGGCAAAATAAGTCAAAATTGAATATATCGCAGATGAATTGGCCTGAATGGTGGAATTGGGAGATAGAGCTAACTCCGCATGAAAGATAGATATTTAGAAATAACCTACCGCAAAGGAACGCCTTTTGCTGCGTATCTTTATTTAAGCCGCAAGCTTGGCATTAAGAGTACAAAATCCAAAAAAATCGAAAACGGCTTAATAGCAGATTTCGACGAAACCGGCAAACCAATTGGTTTTGGAAATATGTTCACCCGCAACAACATCTATTGCCCGGATAAATTCGGCTCTCAATTTACTCGAGATAACCCCATCGGATGAAAAAGAATTGGCCCCTCTCAAAGCTGCATAATAAGAGCGAATTGCCGCCAAAAGATAAACCGGTAATTATATTGTTATAGTAAATAGCACAGCAAAATTCGCTCTGTTATCATCAATACAGTTTCTAATCACCTGATAATCAAACGATACAAACATTGAGGAGGCATGCTTTGAGATATACCTCTTTTCTTTGGATTATACTAGTTTTCACCTGCACGGTGTGCGCGCAGCAGAAGTTTCTGGGGAGTATCTGGAAATATCAGACCGGCGCTGAGGAATGCGATCCACTGTTCGGCAGCCTGTTCGACCAGGTTACGCCCGAAAATGCCGGCAAATGGGGCAAAACCGAGGGGGCCGAAGATAGTTACGCATGGGATGCGCTTGACGGCATGTATGCCGCTGCCGATTCGTTCAGCCTTAACACAAAGCAGCATACCTTTGTCTGGGGCATGCAGCAGCCCGACTGGGTGACAAGCGCAAATGCGCAAGCAGCGGTCGAGGACTGGATTAGCGATTACATGGCCCGGTACGGCGATAAAGTGGATATGATCGATGTTGTCAACGAACCGATTCATCAGAAACCATCGTACCGCAGTGGTCTTGGCGGTGACGGCGCCACAGGGTGGGACTGGGTCGTGTGGGTGTTTAAAAAAGCGCGGCAGTATGCACCGGATGCACAGCTTCTGATCAATGAATTCGACGTCCTGAAAAGCGATAATATTCTCTCGCAGTATATGGCAATTATCAGGATTTTAAAGGACAGCAGCCTTGTTGACGGAATCGGAGTACAGGGACATTTTCTGGAAAGCACTCCGGCATCAGAGATCAACCGCCGGCTGGACTCCCTCGCCACACTGGGACTGCCGGTGTATGTCAGTGAGTACGATGTCAATAAAGCCGACGATACCGGTCATAAGAACACATTTGAAGCTCAGTTCCGTGTTTTCTGGGAGCATCAGTCGGTGCAGGGAGTAACGTTCTGGGGTCATCATGAAGGGCAGATGTGGCGCGATAATGCTTTTCTGGTGCGCAGTGACGGCAGCGAGCGTTCGGCGCTCACCTGGCTCCGGGAATATCTCGGTCGTACACAGCCGACACGGCCAACCGGCCTGACCGCAACCCCGGTGTCTGTAAGCGAAGTCACCTTGAGCTGGCAGGACAACAGCAGTAATGAAAGCGGATTCGGGGTAGAACGGCGCATTGACAACGGCAACTGGCAGCAGATTGCCCAGGCCGGTGCTGATGAAACTGCACATACCGATGCATCTGCTGCCGATGCCGCACTTTATGCCTACAGGGTTCGCGCGCTGAGCACCGATGGTTATTCCCTATATACAACTATCGCGACATTCGATACCCGCGCTCCGGTAATCGTGAGTCATCCTCGTGATGCCTGTGCGCTTGCCGGGCAGAACGTGATATTCACTGTGGATGCTGCAGGCCGCGGGGGCACGCTGATCCACCGCTGGCAGGAGCACGACGGTACCGGCTGGTCCGATGCTGGTACCGGCAGTTCATATGCATTCGCCGCTGCGCCGTCACAGCACGGAAACCGGTTCCGCTGCATTGTCGAAGAAGGCTCGGCAAGCACGATATCGAACAGCGCCGGGCTGCAGGTATTCGATCCCTCCGGTGTTTTTATCGAGTCGGGCGGGAGAGCAGTGATGGAGGCCGAGCATTTCGGCCGCAACGAACAGAACGGTGACGTGGTTGCCTGGCAAAAGCTGAGCGACGGGAGTGCATCGAACGGTGAATACATGACAACCGAAGCCGCGGGTGATGCACTCTGGGAAACCTCCTGCGAACTGAGCTATGCGCTTGAAATCGGCACGCCGGGCGCTTACAGCATTGCCGTGCGCCGGATTGCCTCTTCCGGGCAAAATTCAGCCATGTGGGGCATTGATGGCCGGTCGATTAGCCGGAACGATTTCAAAGACAATGCCGCGGAGTGGACCTGGGTTACAAGCGGATCGACCGTTGAACTCGATGCCGGCCTGCATGTTCTAAGTATTCGGCGGCGTGAAGACCAGTGGAAAGTGGATAAAATTATAATGGCGATTGATGCAGGAGATTTGCCGGCCGGAACAGCGGCGGGGCCATCGGAGAGCGCACGGGGGGCGGAAGTCGAAGTGATGCCGCAGCAGCGGCAGCTTTTGGGTGCGTTGCAGTATATGGCTGTAGTTGCAATTCCGGGAAAAACCGGAATCCGTATGCATTCGGCGTCGCCGGTTGTGAAGATCGTCATTACCAACAGTAAAGGAGCCGTTGTTTGTCGTCTTCATGAATCAAAAGACCGGAATTCATGGCAGCCGCATTATGCTGCACGTTTCGCAACAGGGGTTTATATAATCCGTGCAACAACCGTGCGGGGAAATCAGATGATAAAAGCTGCAGTCATTCAATAAATCCAGGGCGCTTCATTTTAAAAAGGCGCTCGCAAGGCGGCAAATCTTGTCAATTGCCATACGAGTCATTGAAAATGCGTGCTGAGTGCCGGCAGCAGGTACAAAGCCGGGGAGGGGATTATATGTACTGCTATTATTGCAGAATACTGCAGGCGCTTGTTTTTATTCTTTTTGTGCAAATTACTACAAGTAAATCCGGCACCTGGTATGTTGCTCCCGGAGGCTTTTATAGTGTGGAGATACAGGAAGCAGCTAATCCGGCGCAGCGCCTGTTTTTTGGGGAGTTCTGAGAGCAAAACGTGATAATACTACCTGGCCTGATCAGGAATTCAGGGGGTTAGTCCCGGTTTTGTGCTGTGTTCTTTCCCGGTTGCAGCAGTTTCCACCCCTCCGGATCGAGTCGCATCAACTCTTCACGGATGAACCGGTTTTCCTTGTTGTCGCGCACGTGTCGATGCAGCAGTCCGGCGGTGCGTTCGCTGAGCCTGATCAGGCCGGAAATTATTGCAGGTGAGATATTGTCGATCCGGCCGGCTTCGACAGTGATATGAAACAACTCGAGTGCGCGTTCGTAACAGTCGAATAATCCCTGTTCGCTTTTGAGGTTTTCTGCGGCAAGGTACGCTTTTGCTCTTCCGAATTCATTGGCGATCATGAGCACACGCTTGTAGGGCTCAAAGGATCGCCATTTTTCCATTGTTAGGTCTTTGTGGTGTTTGAAACAGGGGTATGCAGTCGGTTTATGATCGGTTGGTCCCTCTTGTGCTGCATCGTTGCCGTATGCCCCGGCAGGTTCTCGTACGCCAGGGATACCGCTTTCCGACTCGACAAGCTTTGTAACCAGGTCCCGGATCCGGTTGCGGAGAGTGCTATCTGCAATCTCGATAGCGAAATTCTTTTGTGCCGGACGGATATTGATTAGTGACTCGTATGCGATAAAACTATCACTGTCTTCGGACAAAAGAAGATTAATTCCCCAGAGGTCCGCCTGCTTTGAACCTTCATCGAGCAAAAGCAATTCGAGATCTGCATGCCATTCTGCATCGACTGCCATAATGCCGCGGGCCAGGTCGACCACCGCTTTAGTCAGCCCGGGATAATGGGTGGTGCAGGTATCCCGGAGGTAGTGCCTGGTGACTTTGTGACGGAGTATCTCCATTGTTGAACACTTTCTAAAAATAAGCGAGGTCTTTGCAAAAATATATAATTTGCAGGTTTGGTGCATGAATCATGCTGGTTTTGATTCCATGACATAATTATTTGAAATACCTGATGAATCCAGCCGGAAATTATATATCTTATTATAGAGGCGAGATATTCGTCTGGAAAAGGGGGGAGCATGAGCAATCCACAAAAATATCTGATTATTTTTGTTGCGTTTTTCACCCTGAACGCCCGAACAGTTCATGTCACCACACCATCCCGGTACCAGGCTGCAATAGCAAATGCCGCTGCCGGCGATACGATTGCAATCGCCGCGGGCACGTATCCCGATGTCCAGGCTCCGCAGAGTGCCGACGGCACCCTTGCCGACCCGATTGTTGTCCGGGGTGAGAGCAAAGAGACGGTTGTCTTTGACAGTCACGGTGAAGGGCTCAAGCACTATCCGAAACACTGGATTTTCGAGAATATCTATTTTAAAGGCAATAACAGTTATCACCTTTTCCATATCAAGCCCGGAGCAAAAGGGTATCTCACCATTCGCAACTGTCATTTCAGCGGTGTGGCTGATAAAGCTATCAAAATCGATTTTGCCGCATACAGCGGGCCGACATCAATATGGCCCGATTATATCCTGGTGGAAAACTGCACCATGGAGGTGGGGCAGGGCGGCCTGATGAACAACGACGGCGCCGATTACTGCACCTGCCGGAATAACTACACCTATGGTTTTATTCCGGGCGGTGTCGGCTATATCTTTTTTTCAAAAGGCGGGTTGGCGTATACGATTTTCGAGAACAACCTGGTTGTCGGCGGTCGATGGGGACCGATCAGTGTTGGCGGGGGATCCATGAGTGTGCCGGGTGAAATATTCCGCCACGATGACGACCTGGCTGCGGCGTATCCGAATAAGACCATAGAAATGATCAACTCGGTTATCCGGAACAATATCGTGATCAACGGCGAAGCCGGTGTGCATTCGTCAACAACACTGGATTGCGAAATCTACAATAATACCCTGATCAACTGCACCCGCTCACTCGAAATCCATCCACATCATGGTGATCCGGTCGGGCTGAAATTCTATAATAACCTTCTTATCTCCACTGGAAGCATAAAAAACGGCGGACCATTTCTGGAGGCGTCGAATAATACCTCGCTCGATATGGATCCTTCGGAGCTTTTTGTCTCCTGGAATCAAAACGACCCTGCACAAAGCGATTTCCGTATCAGGCAAAGTGCGGTAGCATCGGTGGGGACCGGCATGGTTCCCCATGAGCATGCGGATTGGCGGTTTCATGCGCTGCCGTCAAGCGGGTTTTATGATTACTACGGAACCCTCAGGCAATCTCCTCCGCTGATCGGTGCGACGGAAGTCGAGGGGGCGACGCAGGGAGCGAAGCGGGATATCAGGGCCGGACCGAATGCAATGCCGCTTGAGATTTATCCTGATGGTAATGGATCTGTTATTTCACTTCACTCCGACCGCGGCTATCCGCTTATCGACATACTCGTACAGGACCTTCAGGGCCGCCACATTCGCACGCTGCATTACGGCCCGGTAGAAAAAGGATTACACACGTGGCGGTTCGACCACCGGGACCATGACAATGCCCCTGTCGGGGCAGGATGGTATATCGCACGGATAAGCACGGGCAAAGATGTCGCTTACAAGCCATTTGCCGTGCAAAGAAGATGAACCGCTGGATGCGTGCGGTGAAGTCGCAGGAGCCCCGATGAAAATCAGCCGGCAATCGGTTTGGCGGGCCCCTGAAAATAACATCGCCGATCTATCAGCTATCCAACTGAAATCAAATAGTTATACCTTTCCTGAAACAGACGATCAGTACTCTCCTTCAATAGCAAAGTTGTCAAAAAACAGCGAAAAAGTGAAAAAAGATATCCCCGCATTGTATCCGTAGATCGGTATCTTTACCTTAAAAGTAGTGAGCAAACCCTGTAACGAGGAGGTGGTCTGTTATGTTTACTTTTAGTTCAATTTCAAAAAAGGTGCTGTCGGGATGTGTTGTGGCAGCGATGCTGATTGTCGTTGCGATGTCACAAATGGCATCTGCACTGGAAAATTCGGTTCAATTCACCAACTTTGATGAAATCAACAATTCTGTAACCAAACCTGGTGATTATCTGACAGTCAGGTGGAGAAAGACATCTTTTCTTCTCTGCTTTAATGTTTCGTGGGATGGAGGACAGTCGTGGGTACATGT
>WJKA01000470.1 GCA_014729375.1 Chitinivibrionales bacterium | reverse complement strand
GTCCGGGGGGCCATAACAGCCTTCTGTCATGTCAATCGCACCCCTCGCTGCGTGCAGGTCACAGACAAAAAGAGCAATCCATGATGCTTTGCATTTGAAATATCCGCACTATTCTCTTGCAGAAATGCAAAGACCTGATTCTGTTTCACATTGAAAATGAACGGGTCGAATTGGTATATTTCCGCAGTGCTTTTAAAAATTGCTTCGTACACATTTTCGGCGGCCCGGTTTGGATTTTACCGGTCTCTGATTAAAAAAGGGCTGATCAGGAACAGGTTTGCGGATGTGGTAATCCTGTCGTATCCAAAGTCCGGACGCACATGGTTGCGGGTAATGCTGGAGCATGTACCTGTTTGTCTCAAGTGGACTCATGATGATGCCGAGGCGCTTTACAGGTTGGAAAGACCGTTTTCCGTTTCGCCGATTCTGCCGGATACATACCGCGGTAAAAAGGTGATTCTGCTGGCCCGCGATCCCCGGGATATTCTGGTTTCAAGCTATTTTCATGCAGCCCGCCGGGAACGGATTTTCACGGGATCGCTATCCGAATTTCTTTCAGATTCACGGTTTGGAATCCGGAATATCATTGCCTGCCATACAGCATGGTTCCGGGGGAGGAATATTCCCGGTAAATTCATGACAATTTACTATAAGGATTTGCATCAAAATCCCGTTGAAAGTCTGAACAGGATTTTTGCATTCCTGAACACAAAACCGCCGTCACAGAGGAAACTGAAAAATATTGTGAACTTATATTCGTTTTCTTCAATGAAGAAGCTCGAAAAAAGCGGTATTTTCAGGGTCCGCCACGGACGATATCTGAGACCGGCAAATAAGAACGATACAAATTCTTTCAAAGTACGCAAAGGCAAGACCCGGGGGTATGTAGATTATTTGAGCAGGGAAGAAATCGAGTGGTGTACGGGGCTGATGAACGCGACGAACTGCCAGCTTTACAAAAGATACCTTACCGGAAAATAAGCGGTTTTCATCGCATAAACAGGAACGCCTGCCGCCAACAATTTTGCGCAGTTTCCCGAAAAGTAATCTCTGGCCACTACAATTGCTAAGCCGGTGCTGCGTATCGATTTTTTTTGGGTATCTTCATGCACATCCGGTGTCCGGGCACAATTTGCCGATCCGGAGTCGTGAATGGCAATCCGGCAAATGTCGGCAGTTCCTGCCTGGTCCTGCGGGGCGGGTCTGGAAAAAATAACACCTGATTTTCCGCTGCCACTGTAAAATGGTGTCGGGCATGCAAGCGCACATAAAACAGCATACATTTTTGTTCTGATTCTTTATTCTTTTCGGATTGGGTGGCAAAAAACATTCCGGACCAATAAAAAATGCCCGGAAAGAGGGGGGCGTGAAACTTTCTTCCGGGCATTGCAGATGTGCCTTTGTAAGGAGATTTTCCTTTAAATGGTGGGCTAAAGATATTTTAAAATTATCATTTGACTGTTGAGATCGTGTGAGAGCACCATTAGTTTATTGTAAGAGACACCTGCGCCTGCAAAATAGCCCGGTAAAACAGCCGGCACATATCGTACAGTCATCGATATAACCATAACCGCTTGGCCTATTTCGTACAGACGAAACTTCAGTGTCGGACGTAGTTTGCGCGATCATGCACAATACACCCGTACCTTGTCACCATTCTTTGAATTGACATTCACCTCCATATCACTCAGGCTTTGTATCAATTCTTCAACATCTTCCTGTTTCATATTATTAAGATTAAAAGAAATCCCCTTTTCAGCCATCTGGGTATTAATATGCTCCATCGCCTTCGGTGGTATCAGCGAGGTAAACCTGAGGCCGGCCCGGAGAAGGTTGAGCGGTACCTTGACATCAACATTGTCGTCATCCGTGCTGGTTACTTTCACATACATATACGATGGAGTTTTTTTTGTTCCCGGTTCGGCAACGGATGTCTCCGGTGGCTGAACGGGACCGTCACTTATTGTATCAAGCAACTTCCCTGCTTCATCGGCCGATATCTTGCCCTCGGCAAGCATATTCAGTATTCTTTTTCTCTCTTCACTCATACCATCCTCCCTTATGAAATTTTTACTACGATTTCAGATTGCGTTATTTCGTTCCAGACATGGACATCAAGACCTCTGAGCGCGGCCAGAAGGGGAAACATCTCCCAGGTAACAGTAAATATCCGGTAATCCTGATTGATACATTTCATGACAATATCTGCAATGATAATCAATGGAATCAGCACTATATATAAAAGAATAAGCGGTATCCAGAAAAGCCACATCGGGAGCCGGAATCCGAAACCCTTGCCGCCTTCTTCTTTCACCCTGATTCGGATACTGGAGGGAAGTTTGATCATTGCTTTAACCTTTCCGCAGCCTCGGATGCGCTTATTTCGCCCTGCTCGAGCTGGGTAAGCACTTCATGCGCAGATTTCATCTGTCTGACCTCAACAAACTGGAGTTGCGATGCTATCCGGTTGAGGCGGCTCTTAATTGTCGGGTAGCTTACACCGAATGATTGCTCCATTTGCTTTATTGATCCATGGGTCCTGCTAAACTCGGCACATTTACAATATACAACCTCCGGGGAAAGACCGTTTCATCCTGGTCCGGGGAGCAGGGAATTGACATTGCCGCATCGGGTGATACAATGCATCTGCTTGAGCTTCGTGCCAGCCCGCGGACTGTTTTATTCAGTAATTATTCTGCAATGATAGAACAGCGCCGGAGGGATTTATGAAGCAATTACTTTTTCGTCTTTGAACTGCGCCCATTCCATCATGACATTCATTACATCAATATGCGTAGTCTGCTTTAGCGGCACCGGCGAAGTAACAAAACGGAATTCCCCATTTTTTAAATCGAGCATTTCCCGTACTGCAGCCTGATTTGAAGATGAAGCTGTTTCCGCGTGAACAATAGTGCCTTCAGTGAAGTTAATCGTGCCGTCGCATTCTCTGCTTTCCACGATAAGCGAGCCGGATTTTTTCGTGATGAGAATGAACTGAAGCATTTCACTGAGCGATTCACCGTCAATTTCCCCCTGGAAAGGATATCGTTCCACACTCATTGCCGTCCCGGCAGCGGGAGAAAACCGGTCGTGTCTGTCCGGCAGCATTTCCGCAAGTGAGTTCACCGAGATTACATTGCCGGTAAAACTGAATGCATCGGAGAGTTTGTATTTTTTTGTTCGCGCTCCGGGCGGTACGCCGTAGAAAAGACAGAGTTTCAGTGGACCGCGAACAGTTGCATCTTGAATTTGCTCAATGCATTTTTGAGCATCTTTCCGTAATTTCCAGTCGATCAACAGTATATCCACTGTGCTGTGGATAATGCCGATACCACCTGCTTTAAATTTATCAAAGTGTCTCGTGCCGTAGCCCCTGAGCTGAAAAAAACGCTCGATGGGGATGCTTCGTTTCAGCAGTGACATTTTTACCGACAGCATGCCGTCGCCGATAATTACAACGCGTCGACCTTTTTTCTTTTTACGTCTCTTTCGCGACATAACAAAAAGAAGGGCAAAAAGCCCGAAGCTAATTATTCCGATACCGGTTATCGCAGAATACAGGATTTTGTTTTTACGGGCTGCCGGGATTGCTTTCTGGGCTGCGGCAGCAATAGTCTGTGTCAGTGAATAATGGTCCCGGGTTGAATCGGCACGCTGTCTTTTTTCTGTTTTGAGATTCCCGGTTTGGGACGACGGTTTTCTGGCATGCTTGTCGTTCATTGCGTGCTGCGGTGCTTTATTCTGAGGGTGGGAAGGAGGCGTGTTTGCGGTGGAAGCTGATTGGGCGCTTCGTTCTGCAGACCTGTCCGGAGGCGGCAGACTCCGGGCCGGCCGTTTTCTGTGCGATGAAGCGTTTTCCGCAGGGATACTCTCCCTCCCCGAAGTACTGAGTATGTCGGTATTCTCAGGGTCCGGAGACCGGGCAAGAACAGATTCTACGCGTTTAGTTGTCGGCTCCTTGACAGGCAACAGAATACACCTGGATTTCATTATATAACCACTGGTATCTTCATATTTAATCCGGTAGTAGTTGTCTGTTTCAGCGACCAGCGGGTAATCCTTGTTTTCGAACAGAAACGTGATAATTTTGCATTTTTCATCAGGACCCACCCGTAATTTCGTGAGGTGCTTATGGATTTTTACCGCTCTGCCGGTCATCTTCTTTTCTGCCACCGGCGTGTGTGCAGTTGATGCCTTTTCCGTAGCAGCCGGTGATTCGCCGGACAGATCGAAGTCCAGGGCCTTTCCCCAGAGGTCAGCATTACCAAACCGGATTTTTATCCAGGACCACTGAATGTCAATAACTTCGTACTTCGTGTCAGCAAGCGCAAATGCAGCAGGTTTTCTGGCATCGTCGGGAACAGAATAGATTTTTGCGAACCGCAGTTTCGGGACGGCAGTGAGAGGGTCGCGGGAAAAGAGGCAAAAAGCGCCGGACAGCACAATCAGTGCGGCAAGCACTAGAAAACTCTGTTCGGAAGTCACTGCTTTTCTTCTCATGTACATATCACGTGGCGCCTGGAAAAAATATCATTTTGTATCCTTTTCCACTACATAATCGCCGTTAAAGAACTTTTCAACAAATTTGGTAACCAGTGAAGTATACGCATATTGGTCTTCAGTAGTGGGAACCCGGTATTTCCGACGGTATTTAGTATGATCGTTATTTTCAGTATCCTCTTCATCAGCATCATCAGTAGAAAATGCTTTTTTGTGCTTGCCGTCAAACGGAAAGAAATTAGCATATTCAATATCTTTTCCGTCGTGTTTGGTAATAATCCGGAGGACCGGGTTGGCACGGAATGATTTTTCAATTTTCATATCGGTTGTCCGGGTTACCGCTTCAGCGACGTCGTCTGAAATATCCGGCGATTCCATTCCGGCATATTTTTTTGCCGCAGAATCGATACCGGTCCCCGCAATTTTGTTTTTCATGGTTTTTTCGAGGATTTTTGTTCCTTTTTTCTGGCTTACCGATTTGATTACGCCCTTTTTCAGGAGATCATACGTTAACTCGATCGTGGTTGAGTCATTGATTGGTGCGGCGAAAACGATTCTTTTTTTCCTGAACAGGCCGCCTTTTTTGTCTCCTTCAAATTCATGCTCGAGTATCTGCAGTGCCTGCTCGCTTTTATTTTTCATTCTGATAAGCGCATCATACTGCGGAGGGAGCAATCCTTTTTTAGATGAGTAGAAATATGATGCAGTGAGGGGAATAAAAAAATAGGCTGCAATGATACCGGCGAAAATGCCGACTGCAAAGCCGGTAAACATTTTGCCCGATCCCAGGCGCCCGAGGTATGAATCGACCAGTTTCGCCGATTTTTTGTCGGTGCTGATCCGGATCGCCGGTTTCTCCCCGGTTTCTTCTATATCTATTGAAAAGTTGCTTTTCTTTTTCAATTTCATGAAAAGCTTGAGCAGTTTTTGATATTTTATCAGCGAGAGTGGTGGTTCAGACGGCATAATGCGCTCCTTATATAATTTCTCTAAAATAAATGGACCGGCCGTTCATTTTCAATCGAACAACTGCATTTGTATTGCACCGTTTCTGCTTTTGCCTGCCCGGCGGGGCAATGATATTGCCTGATAATTTTTAACGGTTTCCGGTATGGCATCAAGAAAAGGCGATGGTTTTCGTTTTTTTCTGCTGCCGTATACAGTCCGGTTTTTTGCCCATGAAACAATCAGGTTTTTTTTCGCCCGGGTCATACCTACATAGAGCAACCGTCGTTCTTCATCATAATCCGTTTCTCTGCCTCCATCGCTCAGAGGCACCAGACCGTCTTCACATCCGACAATAAACACGGTGTTCCATTCAAGTCCTTTTGCCGCATGAAGAGTCATCATGGCAACACCTTCGGCTCGGGGATCATATACATCCGCATCTTTTTGCATTCCCAGCAGGGCGAACAATTCCGCCGGCGAATCCGCATTACCGGCTTTTTCATTCAGGATTTTCCAGGGAAGTGTATCGAGGCTGGTCTCGGTGATGCCCATTCCCAGTGCGCAGCGGTGGAGTGCCTCCGGGATGTCGCCGGTTTTTATCGATGAAACAACGGTTTCCCGGCAATCGATAATTCTTTCAAATGACGGGATGTCTTTTTGTTGCACTATTCCCGCATGTACCATCCATTCAAAACAATCGCAATCTTCATGCGGAACGTTTTGCAACTCTTTTGAGTAGTACAACGCGGCCTTGCGGGACAGGCCTGGAATGCCTG
>WJKA01000469.1 GCA_014729375.1 Chitinivibrionales bacterium | reverse complement strand
TAAGCACGCGATTCTTTGATCTCAGAATCACCGATAACATCACCGGCGATCCCACCTACAAAATCCCCATAAGCAGAGATCTCACCTCTAACCCACACTTTATCAATATCAGAATCCAGAACAGATGAAGCCAGGCCTGCAACACCGGAACTCCCGGTAATATTAACATCAGTTAACTCTAAGTTGGATATTTCAGCGCCTTCAAGAGCTTCAAACAATGCTACATCATCCTCAGACTGGCGGTTTATATACAAACCATTTATCTCCTTGTCATTTCCATCCAATGTACCGCTAAACACATCTTCTATAGGGTCCCAGCCAAGATAATCACTGCCATCAGGATTCCATTCCTTGGTTTCAGAACAATCTATATCATCTGCAAGATAATAATCACCTGAAATATTGTCCCTTATAGTATTGTTAAGCTCAACGCAGTTGTGTATAGGGATAGGGCCTTCTGAATCTGTTATGCCAAGATCAAGGACACCAAAATCTTCAATATTAGGCGGAGGAGCCGGAGGAGGATCAGTCACATAGACTTCTTCATCAAACTGGTAACTATCCTTAAGGGTTTGTATATGTGAATATACCCTGCTGGTATAATTAAAAGCAGTATACGCAGTCTCACTATTATAACCGTAATTATTGGTCGCAGTAAGCTCCACATCATACTCTCCAAAATCATAATCAATCACTGTACCAACCCAGACAAGATCAGATATATTAACAAGATCTATGGTATAGACATTCCCGTCAGGCGCGTATACTACTCCCGTAATTTCAGTAACAACCTGCTCTACAACTGAAGAATTGAGATTGACTGTCAAAGTGACTTCAGCTCCCTGCCCCTGAGGGTTAGGCTCAGCTGTGACATTGGCTATAATAGGCACCACTATAGTAAAGTTCCTTGTATTCGAGAAACCGTAATTCCCCCTGTTATCATAACCTGCAGCATAATAATCATGCAGGCCGTTTGACAGATTACAAAGGCTATCATTAGTTCTGCAGTCTGCAAAGAAATTCCAGACACATTCATATGTCCAGTTCTCATAAGTGCTGCAGTAATCTCTTGAAGGATTCATATTACACTGCCGGATCATCCATATAGGCTCATTACCGAGGGGATTTCTATAATTTCCGTTCTCATCATAATAAGGTATGCTTTCCTGATAATCACCATTATCATCATAAACATTACATTCTTTGGTCCTGTTAGTAATAAATTCAACACCATCCAGGACAAACAGAGGGTTCTGGTTAGGATCAGATTCCTGCACCATAGTAAACTTAAATCCAGGATCATTATAGCCGATATATGCTCCATCTTCAGGAGTAGGCGGCTCCAGGAACTCAAAGAAAACTTCCCTTACATATATCCATCTGGTTTTTCCTGAGTGCAAATATCCTTTATGCTCATCTGCATAGAATAGTACAGTTATATTATGCCAGCCTGCGTTCCACCAGTGATAAGCCGGCAGGTAAAAGACAGTCTCAGCTGTCCCATTGGTTCCAAACCTTAAAACACCGTTATCAAACACCTCGATATAACCTTCAGCTGGATAAACAAACTCGGTGATGATCTTGATCGGCTCATCATCCTGATCAACAGTTATATTACCGTCAACTGGGTCAGGGTTATCAGGACCCTGCAGCCTGAGGGATACATTCGCAAAAAGATCGCTTATGTTATAAGTAAACCAATTGCTGATAAGTATATTGCCGCCGGAATCATTTATGATGTACCTGTATGAATAATTACCTTTATTCAGCTGGTCATAATAATAGCAGGAAATGTTATAAGTGAAAGTATCATCTATGAGATTGCAGTTCACAGTACTATTCCTATGCAGTCCATCAAAATCATTCTCGATCAGCACAGTATCCACATAGATATTATCAAGTATCTGCGAGGTGAAATTGGTCCACTGACCCCCTATCGTAATATTGATCGGATGCGCACTTTGGTTTATCAGTACAGGAGGTGTCCTATCTAGGCTAAAGATACTGTAAGCTGAGATATCTGTTGTATCTCCGATACATCTTATCCTCCATGGAATATCAACACCATCCTCAACAACACCGGCCAGATTAGCTGTAACAGTAGTATTGACAAACTCAACAGACGAGCTGTTGCTCAGAAGATAAGTATCATTGACATAAAGCGAGCAGTTAAGGATATCATCATCTGTCTCCTCAAACCTGTAACTAAAGTCCACTATATCAGTATTCCTCCACTCCTTATAACCGGGGCCGATAAGCTTAACAGCTGCACCTGTCCTGTTAACTGTAACTTCATCATAAGCGCTGTTGCCTGCTTCATCTGTAACAGTAACACGTATAACATTTACTCCAGTCTCAAGATCCACTGGAACTATTTTCTGGTGATATACATCTATCTTGCCTCTTAGCTCACCTGAAGCTTTTGGGATATAATAAGTCAGGTTTTCATCAAGATTATCATTTACATGGAATGTCAGGTTTATCCTGAACTTAGCATACACTGAATTGTCCAGAGGAGATAATATCTCTACATCAGGTGGGTACATATCAACTGTAAAATTCCTGGTTTCACTGGATGAAACATATCCAAGACTGTCATTACATTCAACATAATAAGTATTCCTGCCTTTGCTGGTATTCACATAAAGTTCTTCGGTGACCTCTGAAATAGTATTCCTTTCCAGGATAATATTAGATACATTAAGCTCATCATTGATGTAAAGATTGCATCTTATATCACCAGGAGCATAATCAAATACACTGAACCTAAACAACACTTTGTTACTGCTCAGCCATTGCTCTGCTGAAGGGCGCATCAGGGTTATCTCAGGAGGATAGATATCAGTCACATTCGCATATAGGATAGACACATCTTCCGTATAATTATCATTACCGTTGTAACGCGATTTAACCTCATAATTCCCAGGTATCATGAAAGTTACATTATCAAACAATAATTCAGCAGCAGGCCCAGCATAACCTGCTTTTGTGCTGGGATAAACCTCAGGAGGAGTTACAGATATGCTTACTTCATCACCAGAATCAGGAACATACAAGTAAGCTGACATGTTAATACTGTTGTTAGCCTCAAAAGTGAGGTTATCTGTAGTGTAATTCAACAGCAGGCTTATGTTAGAATCCTTCTTCATCACTGTATACAAGGATAGACTTGACGCAGGACTGTAATCACCTATCAGATCC
>WJKA01000468.1 GCA_014729375.1 Chitinivibrionales bacterium | reverse complement strand
GGCTACGGGGGGCCCCCGGAGCCGGAAACCTCACCTGAACCGGAACAAAAAAACGGCCGGCAGGAATCCGAACAACAGAAACAATCAAAAGACAGCAACCGTGAGACAGGGCCGGAAGAGAAGACAGATGAATCCGGAGAAATCCGCAGACGACGAGACCCGAGGAGACAGTAATTATGCATAAATCAATTGTACACCGAAGCATGCTTTTTCCATTCCTTGCAGCATTCACAGGCACGGGCCTTTTTGCCGCACCCGTGCACGAGCTCGGCATGGGAATTCGCAGTAAAGGCCTGTCCCGTTCAATGACCGCGCTGGCATCGGACCAGAGCGCGGCATACTGGAACCCCGGCGGACTGGCGTTCATGAAACAACGTGAGCTGTTTGCCGGTATCGGATATATCGGACAGACAAACGAAATTGACGTTGACGGCCCGGCCGGAACGGATGATATCATGCGTCTCCGATTTTCCCCGGCCGGAATTGTACTTCCGGTCCCGGTTGCACGGGGAGGCCTGGCCGTTTCTTTTACTTTCTGCAACCCGTTCGTATTTGACGATATCCTTACGTACAGCCACAGCTATCGTAACGGCGGCGGTCTGGTTTTTACAAACCGGGATTTCAGCACGTACGGCAGCCTGAATTACTGGACCGCGGCCGGTGCCCTCCAGCTTGCCCACGGCCTGGGGCTGGGCGTGTCGTTTTCGATGATCACCGGCAATGAAGACACCCGGTTCAGGTTTTTCCGTTCTGTTGACGGCGTGGTGAGCGATTCTATTGACAACAATTTTGAAGACCATTATAAGCGCGACTATATCGGTTTTGATTTCCGCACCGGACTTCTTTACCGTCCGCTTGAAAACCTCCGCATAGGTCTTCGCGTCGCCGCCCCGCGGGTGGCCAATTTTGATGAATCGGTAAAGAGCTTTATTCCCGATAAAGACGGCCGCGTGGCATTTGATTACGACACCAGCGGCGCACTGCACTCATCGCTCGAAGGCGCGCTGGGCGGGGCATATACAATCAATCCGGTTACCGTGGCCGTTGACCTGCGCGGAAGGGTCCCCTACCAGGTGCTCAGGCCCAACGACGAGATCCCGGACAACAGTAGCGCATCTACCGTGAAATTCGGTGCCGGCGGGGGTATCGAACTGCCGCTTGTTATCGAACCCCTGAAAATCCGGGCCGGATATGCCTTTGACGAATACGACTCTCACCGGTTTGCGGTCCAGTATGAAGACGACGATACCCCCGACTGGCGCGCTGCACCAGCGACCGCGGACCCAGATATCAATTCCATCGGCGTGGGAATCAGCTTTGACGCGGCTGAATTCGGTGTGGATGCAGGCTATAATGTCCGGTTCTGGAAACTGATTACCTCAGGGAATGTGGAAGAAATGCATGTTCTTCACGATGGAGCAATCAGTCTGCAGTGGCGCTTCTGATTCGGTACGAAGATTCACCCTGGTGCAGCTAAGCCGCAACCAAAAAATATCGGATTATTGTTGCCATATCGATAGTCTGCTGCCTCTACGAGCAAGCGGTCAGCGGTCAGTAAAAGCCAGTAAGAGATTGAATTTATTAAGCAATGTAATCTATACATCATAAAAATGTTGTTTTTTGCGCGAATATTCCCGATAGTAGTACAGGGCATAGAAAAAAACACCATTTATCCTGTGCCGGTGGAGGCCGGCTGAAAGCAAAAGGAGCATGGTTTGCACGGCCGTGTCCGCTCAATGCGGCATAAGCCGGTTGGCCTGGAAATCAATCCAGTGACGAAAATTCTCCGGTCAGTTCGGCGGACGCCAGCTCATGCCCATCCAGTGCGGTTTCAACCTCGCTTCTGCTCGCGCCTTCGGGAATGTCAAGCATTCTGTCAAGTGCATGCAGCTCGGTAACATAGCGATGAGCACCGTCGGCCGGCGGGCAGGGCCCACCATATCCCAGATGGCCGAAATCATTTCTCCCCTGCCTCCCGGGACCGCTGTTTTCAGGAATAATTGCCGTCGGAACAATATTGTAATCGACCCAGTGAACAAAATCCCCTGAGGGCGCATCGGGATCATGCATGATAATGCAAAGACTTTTCGCGTTTTGTGGAATGTCCCCGATATTCAGTTGCGGGTTGACATTCTCGCCTTTGCAGGTAAACCGTTCGGGAATGGTGCCGTCATTTTCAAATGCAGGACTGGAAAGCTTCATGCTGTACCCCCTGATTATTATGTATAACTGATTCGTCTGTAGTTTCAACAACTAAACAGAGCAAATATTGTACCAGAGGAAGTCGAAACCCGATCTCGCAGAAGGCTTTTAATAATAGACAATGCCGCAGGAATTCTGCCACCATACAAAGCAGAGCAGAATGACAAATCGCAAATCAGCCCGTCTCTGCTCGACGAGCTGCGTCGTGGCAGGAAATTCGAAATCTGAAATAATTTGTTGCGCAGGTCTTCCGCGTCGAGTCGTCCTTCACCTCATTTCAGGGTAAAATAGAAACACGCTCCTTTTTCGATTTGGGCCTCGGCGCGGATATCGCCGCCGTGCCTGCGAATAATGCGCTGAACCATCGAGAGCCCGATGCCGGTGCCTTTATACTCTTTTCCTGAATGAACGCGAATAAACGGCGCAAAAATCCGCTCCGCATCGGCCATAGAGAACCCGACGCCATTGTCCCGGACAAAAAATTCAGGACAGCCGCTGCTGTGCTCAATGCCTATTTCAATGCGGGGATTTTCGGTTTTCGAAGTATATTTCCAGGCATTTCGAATGAGATTTCCAAGCACGATTTTAAGCAAACCCGTATCAGCCTCGCATTTCAGATTGTCATGGAT
>WJKA01000467.1 GCA_014729375.1 Chitinivibrionales bacterium | reverse complement strand
TATTCCGGTCATTATCGCGCGTGTATATGAAAATGCAGCCGCTACCGGAAAAAACAATGGTCCCCGCATGACTAATCAGCAGCCGTCAAACGACTCGGTCGTCGAGCTGGCGCCGGAAAAGGACCCGTCAAAAAACGCCCCGGCGGTTATCTGTGCAATTGAAGGTGCTCCGTCTGCAGGCTCGAGAATCGTTCTTCTCGGCACACAAAAAAATACTTTCTCGTTTGCCTACAACAACGGTATGTATACCCTGTCGCTCCAGCCAAAGCGCATACCACTTCCTCTGTCAATCAAGCTTGTTGATTTTATCAAAGAAGATTATGCAGGAACCGACATGGCCCGCGATTACAAGAGCAGAATTTATGCCTCCGGCGAAAATCTCGACCGTGAGGTTGTCGTCTCAATGAACCGTCCGTTCCGCTACAAGGCATTTACTTTTTTTCAGAGCAGTTATTCACAGGAGGGCAACCGTGAAGCGTCAACCTTTGCCGTGGTCGAAAATCCGGCCCGTCAATTGCCCTATATCGCCAGTTTTCTGATCATGGCCGGCCTTCTGGTCCATTTCTGCATACA
This sequence comes from Chitinivibrionales bacterium, assembly GCA_014729375.1. Taxonomy (GTDB): domain Bacteria; phylum Fibrobacterota; class Chitinivibrionia; order Chitinivibrionales; family WJKA01; genus WJKA01. The sequence continues at coordinate 8,815 of WJKA01000467.1, read as the reverse complement.
ATTGATTGCAGGAATCAGACATTCACAAGGTAATAAACGATGAAACGATATACCGATACTGCATCTGCACTCCTCATCAGTCTGATACTAGCCGCCTGTTTGCCGCACCGGGCCGTCTCCAGTGAAATGGACATAAGCACATTCCGATCAATTTCCATCATGGACAACAACCGGCCTAAACCGCTTGACACCTATGCACAGATAAAACTGCTTCAATTTTCAGGCCGCCGGAAAGTAAAAGGACATACAGCATCGGAATGGCTTGCCCGGGTACTGTTCGAACCGTCCAAAGCCGCGCAGTACAGAATTTTCCTTATAGATAATCCTGAAATAGTCGATGCTGCCGGTATTGAACGCCGGAAGAGACGTTACAGTTTCGCAGATCTTCACGCAGGTCTCGGCAAACTGCACCGTCTTGCGCATAAGGCATCGATGACTCCTGCAAAAGAACGCTCGAATTTTGAAAACGAAGTTGCTCGAACGTATCGCAATGTCTCCGAATATGCCGAGCTGACCGGCATGTTCAGCTTTATCGAGCCGGACCCTTCATACGGAATCACCGATACTGCCGTTGCCCGGGCACTTGGTCTCGAATCACCCAGACCCATGATGTCCTATTATGAACTGCTTTCCTGTGCGCCCGGCATTTCACAGGCAATGCGCGAAGTCGGCTCCAGAGACCGGAGCGAATGGACACCGTTTGACAGCGCTGTGGTACGCATCGCACACGCCATGTACCGCAGTGGCGGCCGGATCGCCAATCCCCCGCCGCATATTATCCCATTTGTCAATGATAGCTCTGTCCAATGGATGAGCCCCTGGGGAATGCTCGCGAAATTGGCATCATCTGCAAAGGGCAATGCCGAAATCGAGCTGCTGATCACCATGAGAAACGCGTTTCGCTCCCGTGACCAGGCTGTATTCGATACTGCAACACAACAGTTTATTGCATCTGTTAAAACGCACCTTGGACGACTTGATGAATCCCCCGATCATTCTCTTGAAATAGCGTATAATTCACTCAATCCTTTCCTGAAGTCAAAAATCCTTTTCGGGCTTGCCTGCCTTGGTTCGCTTTTCCTGCTGATTTCCCTGCGCAGATGGCTTTACATAGGGGTTATAACAACCGTGGCCGCCGGGTTCCTTTTTCTGACCTGGGGTCTGGTAGCGCGAATGTTAATTCTCAACCGTCCGCCGATCGATAACCTGTACGGCACGCTTGTCTTTGTCGGATGGACCGCCGTAATGCTCGGAACGGTGGTTGAATTCTGGCAGAAAAATGCGCTCGGCCTTCTCACCGGTTCATGTATCGGATTTGCACTGCTTCACCTGGCAGGACGGTACGGTGCTGAAGGCGATACCATGGGCATGCTCGCTGCGGTGCTTAACAACAATTTCTGGCTGACCACCCACATTATCACGATCACGCTCGGCTATACCGGCATACTGGCTGCAGGAATCGCGGGACACGTTTACATAATACAGCATCTTGCCGCGCGCGATAAAGAAAAACCGTTGTCAACCGCTAAAACGATTTATGCCGTACTTGCATTCGGGTTTACCTTTACGGTAATCGGTACTGTTTTAGGCGGCATGTGGGCCGATCAGTCGTGGGGCCGGTTCTGGGGATGGGACCCCAAAGAAAACGGCGCGTTGCTCATCTGCCTCTGGTGCGCTATTGTCTTTCATGCGCGCTCCGGCGGTATGATACGGCACTGGGGCCTGGCAGCGGGAAGTATTATCGGACTGGTACTGGTGATGTTTGCCTGGCTCGGGGTGAATTTACTCGGCGTGGGACTCCACTCATACGGTTTCACCTCCACCGGCGCACAGGTGTTGTTCGGCACGGTCGGCTTTGAAGTGCTGTTCATTGCCGTGACATTTACTTTAAGGAAATTTTTGTGATTATTTCAGGCCGGTCCATTACAGATTCCCTGCCGTTATTGCAGAAATAACGGCAGCCGCTACAGGCGATTTCCTGCAAACAGTACAATGCATTCGCATCAGTAGAGAAACGAGGCAATACCGCGCACACAATTTGCTCCAATGCAATGTACTCCATACCTACGGTGAATACACCCACCTGACAAGTACTACTGAATGCATTATGCTGCGCGCCGGGGGTACTTCGGGTACCCCGTCGTCCACAGGCGCACCAAGAATCATCCGTCCCGAGACAGTAAAGAGTTGCAGACGTTTCGCATGGACGGGCGCTGCCGGAAGATGCGCTGTCCCGGCAAGCACAGCCAGGGTGTATTCGTTGTTTTCAGGAATTGTCCTGCGTATTGCAGGATGCTGTATGTTCGCAGGAAGCCCCGGCACCGCGGCAAATATCGAATCAATCTGCAAATGGATCGTGTTGTCGCCCGGAACGAGGGTTTGAAACGGACCGGGAAGCGGATTCTGGGGAAGCGGATTTCCGGAAAAATCCGTATCAACTCCGGCTATCCGTTCATACGACCCGGCAAAGACAGTGTCGCGAATGTTAATTTCAACGATCATTTGCGCGGTATCAAAATTCAGAACAGTCATAAGTGTGTCATAATGCACGCCGCCGAGTTCGGTCTGAAGAAAATTCCCCGGAGTGGTGATATTCCCGCTCACAGCCCCTGTTGTGAGCGGAGTGTTTATAAACCGGAGGTCCGAGCCACCGTTGTCGAGCAAAATATTATTATGCGCTTCCCACCCGGTGCACGATCCGCCCCGGCGACCCGTTATCGTACACGAAAAAAGGCCGAACCGCGCATTGAAATAACTGAGGTTGTGCGCGAGTGTCACCCGGTTTGCATCCTGCCCCGAAAAACCATCGCCTCCTGTTGATGAAGTTCCCGTTCCCATGCGCGTGTAAGCTTCTACGTTATTTGCAGCCAGACAGGGGCCGCCTCCCAGTTCGATAAGAAGGCCGTGGCCGATATTGTTGACAAGAATATTATTCAGTACTTTCGCACGGGTAAATCCGGCATCAAGCCATATCCCCGATGCATTGTTGTCCCGGACAAGGTTCCCCTCGATTATGCCTTCAGTAAAACCGTGCACTTTGATGCCGCCGTTCTCGGGAGCAGTGTGCAAGAGATAATTATTCCGCTCGACAATGTTTCCAACAATAGAGGTATAGGGTCCCCGCGCGCCGGCTATTCCACACGCCCCATTATCGCATACCCTGTTATGCCGGATACTATGATAACCTGTTGCTGAACGGGGCGGTGACGGCTCCGGCTCATCAGAACTCTCTCCCTCATACCCACAATCGATACCAATGTTTTTGCCGAAACGCACCGTGTTTTTTTCCACACGCCAGTGGTGCCCGCTGCGGCACCCGAGAACACCATTCTGATTGTATCCACTTCCATCATCATTGTAAAAACCCGAGGGAAACTGATTAGCGGCATGCTCCATAGTAAACCCATGTACATGAATGTATCCAAGTCCGCGCTTGTATGGAGCAAACACCTGCTTCTCAACCGTTATCTCGATAATGCTCCGACCGGGATTGTGCAAAGACTGAAAATGAACGGTAATAATGTCCGATGCTGAATCATGATACCATGTGCCCGGTTCCTGGAGAAGTTCATGAATATATGGAACTTCTTCATAGCGCGCACCGTCAATAAATATCTGGCCGAGTGTCAGACGATCGGCATCGGACCGACCCTGAATATCACCGGCCCTGGCAAGGCGCGTGTGAAAAGGATTAAAATCACCAAACATTTCATTGTCAAGATATGCACAAAAAGCACCCCCGCAACTGTCATGCTGCGACCACTCCGGTTGCCATACAATCGATCCCCTGAGAACCACTTCCTCACCTGGAGCGGCCATATACACGACCGGGCGCCCCGCCTCTCCTTCACGTGCCGGTGCAACGCGCTCACGGTATATTCCCGCATGCACGATTACCGTATCACCGGGGCCGGCCCCCTCTGCAGCCGGTGCTATGGTGCGATACGGAGACTCCGCAGTTCCCTGATTATTGTCCGATGCCACAGGATCGGACTGATTGACAGTGAATGTTCGCGAATATGCAGAATAATGAACTGCAAAAACGCATATCATACCCAAAATTGCTGATACAAAACGATTGTTCATGGAAACCGGCCTTGTGGTACTGTTTTACATTCTTGACAATATACACACACAATATGCCCGCATGTAAAAACGCCTGCTCAGATCCTGGTGGTCGGTTTCAGCACTCATTCCGGCTGAATTTTATCCCGAACAATCCTGCCCCGTACACTGATACGGGTATTCCGGGCCGGTATGACCGCCTCGCCCGAACTGAGTAGTTACTAATATAATTACCAGATAGTACTAAAGAGGGCCAGATTAATTGCACAAATTAAAAAAAAATTAGATTATCAAAGAAATTCAGCCATTCGGAAAATACCTGATATTATTAGTACTCGTGCAAAATTGTCTTCCATCAATTTTGAACTGAGCAGTGGAGTACTGATTCTAATTATTTTGGTAATTGGAGTCATCATGTATTACTATTATTTTTGGATAGAGTTTCTATGTCAGGAGGGGGCACAAGCACGATTTGAAATGCATAAGGCAGATATATGAACCGCTATATCATATATGGGGCCGGAGCTGTCGGGAGCGCGATCGGGGGACTTCTTGCCCGGGCCGGCTTTGATGTTCTGTGTGTTGGAAGAAAAGATTATTGCGACGCACTTGTTCGCAGCAATGGAATCAGAATGACAATCCTTGACAGAGAGTATGTTCAACCTGTCCGCGCGACCGTCTCGATACACCCCGGACATTTTTCACCCGAAACTATTGTTTTCATGACCGTGAAAGCCAATGATACGCAAGCTGCGTCCGATGAAATAAAAAAGGCCGTTGATAACGTTCCTGTTGTATGCTGGCAGAATGGGGTCGGCAATGAAGATATTATCGCGAGGGAATTCACACGGGTATACGGCGGCGTCGTGCGGTTTACCGCCACCATGCATTCTCCCGGCAAAACGAGCTTTGCCGGTCGCGGCAAATTGATTATCGGCACATTCCCCTCCGGGACAGACCGTCTCGCCCGGTCAATAGCATCCGACCTTGTACAAGCGGGATTTACCGCACTGACATCGGATACAATCATGCATGACAAATGGCTGAAACTCCTGGTCAACCTGATAAGTTGTGTCCGGCCGATAACAAAGAAGCCCCCCGGCGAGTCTGAATTGCGCCGGAAAATCTGCCGTAACCTCCTCAGCGAAGGCATTGCTGTGCTTAGCGAAGCAGGGATTACTGCCCGGTCAACGAACGGTACTGAAGACTCTGCAGAAGATATGCTCCAAAAATTTTCAGACACTCTGCGGCTTGCCGAAGGCGAAGGACAGGGAATGAGACTGCAGAATTCAACCTGGCAGGGGCTCGCGAAAAAGAAAAAGGAACTGGAAAACGACTGGTATACGGGAACAATTATCTCACTCGGTAACAGACACGGCGTGCCCACTCCGTATAATCGGGCGGTCCTTGATATCCTCCACGATATCGCAGCCGGCGGCCGAGGTCCCGAATCGGTAGAGGCGGAAACTATTATTAAAAAAGCGCAGGCCATACAACGAGCAGGTGGGCGCCACAGAACTGATTAGCATATCATGAATATCCAGGTCGAAACGTACAGCGGCTCTAAAGCTGATGAATATCCGAAACGATTGTATACCGGCGAAACAGTGCTTGAAGTGATTGAGGTGGAGGACCGCTGGTATGAGCCGGACAGCACATATTTCAGGGTCTTTACCGATAATTGCTGCCACTATGTATTAAAGCATATTTCCCGGTGCGATGTATGGAAAATAATCAAAGTTCAAAAAAACGGTTGAAATCATTACTTCATCTTACCGGAAATCGTATGAAATTACGTAGGTATCTTCTTCCCGCCTGGTAGATATTTTATAGCCCGAGTTATGAAACACCGAAAGCATGCTGTGGTTCCTCACCAGCACATTGGCTTCGAAACCCTTTATACCCCGCTTGATAGCAATTTCGGTGAGCATTTCCAGCAGGTCGGTACCAAGGCCTTTCGCCTGCCAGTCGTCACGCACCATGAATGACACCTCGGCGCGATTGGTGGTCTGGTTAAGATAGTACCTGCCGACTCCGATGATATGTTCGCCGCCGGTGTCCTGGACAATTGCGGCAATTGCCATGTCTTTTGAGAAATCGACATTGGCGAATTCCTGAATGAACTTGTGCGGAAACGCTTTCAGCGGTTTGAAAAACCGGAATGCAATTGACTTTTCGGAGCATTTATAAAGCATGTCACGAAGCATGGTCTCGTCGGTGGGTTTTACCGGTCTGAAAAACAACTCGGTTCCGTCACTGAGCGGCTTCTCTTTTTCAAATTCCCGCGGGTATTTCCTGCTGTGTATCGGCAGTTCTTTCTGGTCGGAAAAAATATATTTTCGCTGTTTTGCGCCTTTGAGAATTTCATTCCGGTAATCGGGATGTGCGATTTCGGCCAGTGCCAGCACCCGTTCGCGTATGCTTTTGCCGAACAAATACGCCACGCCGTACTCGGTTACAACATAATGGACGTCTCCGCGGGTGGTCACCACCCCGGCCCCTTCGGTCAACCGGGGAACAATCCGGGAAATCGTGCCGCTTTTTGCTGTTGAGGGCAGTGCAATGATGGCTTTGCCCTCCCTGGCCCGCGCCGCACCGCGATTGAAATCAACCTGCCCTCCGATACCACTGTAAAAATCGTACCCGATCGAATCGGAACAGACCTGACCGGTCATATCAACCTCGATGGCAACATTAATTGCGACCATGCGATTGTGCTGCGCAATCACAAACGGATCGTTTACATATTCGGAAGGCCTGAATTCGAACATCCTGTTCTCATGGATGTAATCGTACAATTTCCGCGTGCCGTAGCAGAAACTCGCCACGACTTTTTCGCGATTGATTGTCTTTTTTCTGCCGTTGATTATGCCATCTTCAATCAGCGGAATAATCGCATCGTTGAACATCTCCGTATGAATCCCCAGATCGTTTTTTTCGTGAAGATATTTCAGGACCGCCTGCGGGATATTGCCGATTCCCACTTCGACAGTGGAACCGTCCTCGATAAGCCCGGCGACGTTTTCAGCGATGGCATCTATTGTGGAGTCGGAATCGGGCAATTGATATTCGACAATATCACGGTCACTCAGGACGATAGCATCCACCATATCTACAGGGATAAATGAATCGCCCAGCGTCCGGGGCATGTTTTCATTAACTTCGGCGATAACCATGAGGCTGTTTTCAACGGCAGACTTGACAATATCAACCGAAATGCCCAGGCTGAGATGGCCGTTTTTATCGGGCGGCGACGTCTGGATCAGGGCCACATCCAGGGGAATTTTGCCTGTGGTAAACAAACGGGGGATTTCGGAAAGAAAAATCGGCGTATAATCACCTCGTCCGCTGACAATACCCTCGCGAACGTTGGATGCCAAAAAAAAACTGCTGGTACGGAATTTCCTGCTGTGCTCTTCCCTGATATACGGTGCAATGCCCTGTGTTAACAAATGGTATATTTCCGCATCGACAATGTCGTTGCCGGGCCCGGCAAGCTCTTCTACAAGCAGTTGCGGCTGCCCGCAGCCGGTCCCGACAAATATCCGGGGACCGCCCGTTGATATCGTCCGGATCGCCTGCTGCGCACTCATAATCTTTTTTTTATAAATATCTTCCCACGATGCCATCGAATCAACGCTCCTTCGAAATAATTATCCTTGCATCAACCACAAACGCGCCGTCTCCCTCATTCCCGACTTTCAGCGGATTAATATCGACTTCATCGATTGCCGGAAAATCCATAACCAGCTGCGACATCCGGACAATATTATCGACAATTGCTTCAATATCAACCGGCGGTTTCCCTCTCACGCCGGTGAGAAGCCGGTAGGTCTTTGTCCGCTTCACCATCAAAAAACATTCTTCCCGCGTTACCGGCGCCAGACTGAATGTCACGTCCTTGAGCACCTCCACAAAAATTCCGCCAAGACCAAACATCAGCATGGGACCGAACTGCGGGTCCTTCTTCATACCAAGGATCACTTCCTGACCCCCGGTAACCATTTTTTCCAGAAGTACTCCCCGTATCTCGGCATCAGGCATTTTCCGCTTGATTCGCAGCATCATAAGCTCAAATGCATCTTCAACTTCATTGCGGTCCTGAAGACCGATTTTAACACCGCCGACGTCTGATTTATGAAGAATGTCCGGGCTGGAAATTTTCATCGCCAGCGGATATCCGAGCTGATCGCAAAACCGCGCCGCTTCCTCAACATCGGATGCAAGCATTCCCGGCGGCATGTCAAAATTATACGCTTTCATGATTGTCTTCGAATCAACTTCACCGATTTCATGCTGTCCCCGGTTGCGATACACCTTGAATACCTTGATCACCGGATTTTTATTTATCGCAAATCGCTCAACCACTCGCAAAGGACGCGCCTTATACGAACTGTAAACAACCATCTCTTTCATGGCCCGGGCGGCACGCTCGGGAATCGCATACTGGGGAATGCGGTTTTCCTGAAGAATCCGTATGCCCCCGCCGATTGCCGATCCCCCCATGAAACAGGCCATTACCGGTTTGTCACATCCGGACGATACATCAACAATCGCCTGCGCAGTCTCTTTGTCCTGTGTCATTTTCTGCGGCGTGAGTACTATCAGGAGCCCGTCAACCGTATCACTGGCCGTCAAAATCCGGATCGCTTCTTTATACCGGGCTCCGTCCGCATCCCCTAAAATATCAACCGGATTGGCCGCAGATCCGGCAGCAGGCATAATCGCTTTCAGTTTTTCGCGCGTTTCC
>WJKA01000466.1 GCA_014729375.1 Chitinivibrionales bacterium | reverse complement strand
GGGGACATCGCAAAGACGGGTCATCGTGGAATATCGGTGTGCGCCATCCGAGAAAATCAGACCTTCTTGCACTCCTTCCACTCGACAGCGGCTGCATTGTCACCAGCGGCGACTATGAACGCTTCTGGATGCATGATAGTACGAGGATTCATCATATTTTCAATCCGGAAACCGGCTATCCATGCCCGGAAAATCAAAGCCTGACCGTCTGGAGCATGAATCCTGTTGAAGCCGACATATTGAGTACGGGACTGTTCTGCTTCAAAAAAGATTACATCCTCTCTTTTATACAAGCCCGTCCGCGACTCGAATGCATAATCGTTGACAATAAGGGAGCTGTTGCGATAAGCGATGGATGGAAAGAGAAGGTTGAGGTTGAGTAAGGAAACGGGAAAAGGCAGGTATTGCTGTTCATTTGAGTATTATTTCGTATTTAACAGGAGGAGTATGCGATGAAATTACGAACAAAGCTTTCGCTTTTAGTTGTCGGCAGTGTTCTCAGTGCTGCAGCCGCGCAACCTCCACTTGGAAAGCGGATCGAGACGCTGGAGAAACGGGTGGCAGAGCTGGAGAAACGGGTGGCGCAGCTTGAAACGCCGGAAAATAAAAAGGGTGCAAAAAAAGGCGGGGTTTCACCAGAATCTCCTGTCAGAAGAACAGAACAAGCATCAACGCAAAAAGAGAAGAAGAAATGCTATCCTGTCGATAAAGTGACGGTTGAGCTTATCAAAAAGGAAGTCAAACAGATCGGGTTAGCATCCGGCAATACCGAAAAGCAGCTCCAGATAATGCTGATGTTTACTAATACTACCGATACGGATATCCGGAAATTCGACGGTGAAATTACGTTCAAAAAAACAACAGGTGAGAAAATAATCACGTTTGATCTTGCATTTGACAAACCGATTGAAGCCGGTAAAAAGGCTAGCTGGTACGGTGCGATCGATGTCGACCCGTTAAAGAGCGGTGCGCTTCTGACCCTTGACAAAAATGAGATAACCGCCGAATACGGCATACGGTCCGCTGTTTTTTCCGACGGGAGCACAAAGAAGTTTTAGCCCGGATTATTCACGGATTCACCACAGCCCTGTGCTGAATCCTCTGGAAATTTATGAACAGATCGGGCTAGGTATCCATGTATTTGCCGGTATATGCATCGACCTCGCCTTCGGCAACCGGCAGTAACTCATCACAATCGATGTTCCTTGTGCTTTCGCACAACAGCGGCAGCCCCTGCTTCGGACGGATTTGCACGGACCTGCATGTCATCCCGTCCACATCCCTGCAAATCATACCGTTCTCCGATTCAATCATGCTGGTAATCAGAAAAACATCGGAAACCGGACTCTCGGGAAGGCCGACAAAATGAGGCCCTTTTTTTGCTCCTGTGGCAATAATATTTGAAAAAATGAGGTTTCGTATTGTCGGCGTGGATTCGTCAACCGGATGAGCATTCCGGTCCTCTTCAAGGTCATAGTTATACATATCGATTACAATGGGATAGGCAACATCACGCATGACAAAACCGGAAAAAACCGCGTTTTCCACTCCCCCGCCGAGTCCGCGGCGTTCCTTGAACCTGATCCCCCGGTAGGTCCCGTAACAGGCACAATTGGCCACGGTCAGATTTCTGACCATACCGTTCAATTCATTGCCGAAAACAATTGCGCCGTGTCCGGTACCGAATGTGCAGTTGACAACCGTTATATTCTCACATGCGCCGTAGTGACGGTCCGGGAGGCCGGCTTTCATGCAGATACAATCGTCGCCAACGGAAATATGACAATTGGTAATACGCACATTCCGGCATGATTGAGGATTAAGCCCGTCGGTGTTCAACGAATGTTCAGGATTTAAGATGCGCAATCCATCCGCAATAACATCTTCGCACATAAGCAAATGGATATTCCACGCGGCGGAATTTTGCGCGGTGAACCCCAGAAGGCGAATATCACGGCACTGTTCGAACCTGATCAACTGCGGTCGCAAGGGACGGCCCTTCCTGATCCCCAGTGCATCACCGCGGCCCTGATGTTGTGCATGCCACACCCGGAACTCATCCTGCCATATCTTCCCGAATCCGTCGATACTCCCATATCCTGTGATGCTTACATTTTCGGCGCGGTATGCGTTAACAAGCGCATGGAGGAACCGTTCGTTCTCAGGATTGACATAATCGGCTTTATCGCCCGTACCGAGGACAATCGATCCGGGATGAAGAAACAGCCTGGTATGTGATTTCAGGAAAAATGCGCCGGTGCGCCAGGTTCCGGCTGGAATTTCGACCGTCCCGCCGCCGGCATCCGCACACGCGTCAAGCGCCCGCTGAATTGCCGGGGTGTTTTTCGTTACACCGTCATTGACCGCACCAAACCGGTCGATAGAGTAAGAAACGGAACATTCCGGATATTCCACTGAGGCTCCTTCTGCTGGTATGCAAACGATGAATTAATATAATTGCACCGTCTGAAGAGAGCAAAAGAAACCCTTCTCCTCAAACGCAATTCCCGTGGCTCCGCCGGGCATTCCCGCCCACGCCGGTCAGCGAGTCACCGAGCTCGCTCCGCCATTCATTGCGCGCATTAACCAGCTCTTCGACTATGGGTCCAGTGGAGGGG
>WJKA01000465.1 GCA_014729375.1 Chitinivibrionales bacterium | reverse complement strand
TTCAGGTACCGGCCCTGCCGAAAGCAGCCAGTCGGGCGGACAGGCCGACTATCCGGTTATAGCTCTTGCCGGCCTTGATCCCGATGCAGCCGAGCCGGGAACCAATCAAGCTTCGGTTGAAATCACCGGCACGGTCACTGGCCCTGCACCGGAATTAATCTCTGTCCAGGTTGCACTGACCACCGCGGGAACGGCAACAGAAGGCGCCGATTACCAGGCATTGCCCGCAACCGTAACTGTCGATATCCCAGCAGGCGACACAAGCGCATCCGCAATAGTCGATATCATCCCGCTTGACGATACTGAAACCGAACCCGATGAAACGGTTGAAATCAGCATTACACCCGCCGCGACGTATATTGTCGGCCCGGCTGATTCAGTAACGGTTACCATTGCCGATGATGAAATCGATACCGATCCCCCGGTTGTTGCCATCACCTCGCCTCCTGATTCTGAATCGTTTGATGAAGGCGCGGACATAGCAGTAGCCGCAGATGCATACGATCCGGACGGCAGTATAGCACTGGTTGAGTTTTTTGAAGGCGCAAACAAGCTTGGCCAAGACAGTACTGCTCCGTATGAATTCCTGTGGGCAAGCCCTGCCGCAGGTGCATACACGCTTTCAGCGGTGGCCACGGACAATCTGAGCGTGGCAACGACCTCGGAGACTGTCACTATATCCGTAGTGGCCAACCAGCCGCCGAGCGCCGCTATCACCAGTCCGTCAGACGGCGCGCAGTTCACGCCGGGATCGAGCATCACGATCAGCGCGGACGCCGTTGACAGTGACGGAAATGTTATTCTCGTAGAATTCTATGAAGGCTCGACCAAGCTTGGTGAAGACAATACTGCACCGTGGGAATTCATCTGGGAATCCCCGCCCGGCGGGACCTATTCGCTTACTGTCGTTGCCACCGACAACGACGCCGCCGTATCAACTTCAGAGCCTGTATCGGTCTCTATCGGTGAAATTGTTATCTCCGGTCCGAAGCTTTTCGGCGGCATGGCCGGAAATATCGGCGGGTCGTGGGAAATGGTCCCGCTCCCCTATTCGTACGATTCAATGGTTGTTGCCTGCACACCGGTGTATGACAACACACACGCCCCCTGTGTTGTCCGGATACGGAATGCCGCAGGGACCGGCTTTGAAATGAAGGTTGATAATGTTGACGGGACCGCGGTCACGCCGATTGACGTGTATTACCTGGTGGCTGAACAAGGTGTTTATACCGAAGCCGGCGACGGTATCACCATGGAAGCGGCCACTATGCTTTCAACCGGTACCGATTACAAAGGTTCCTGGAATGGGCAGCCGCTTTCCTATGGCCAGGCATATTCCAATCCCGTAGTAATCGGTCAGGTAACGAGCTATAACGACAGTAAATGGAGCGTGTTCTGGTGCCATGGAAATTCCAGCGGCAATCCGCCTTCGTCAACAGACCTTTACGCAGGAAAAGCAGTGGGTGAAGATCCCGATAAAATCCGCACTGACGAAACAATCGGCTACTTTGTTTTCGAATCCGGATCGTGGAGCCAGGCAGGTATCAGCCTCACTGCCGCACTTGGCGCGGACAACCTTCAGGGAATGACAAACAGTCCGCCATACACCTACTCACACAGTCTGTCGACTGCCAACGGTGCGGTTGTATCGCAGGCTGCGATGGACGGCGGCGACGGCGCATGGGCCGTGCTGTACGGAAGTAATCCGGTTACTTCGTCATCGATTGCAATCGCCCTTGATGAAGACATGCACAGTGACAGTGAGCGGGGTCACACCACCGAGCAGGCTGGGTATGTCGTATTTGATTGCGCACCGGTAAATATCCTTCCCATTGTATCTATCAGCAGTCCGTTGGAAGGCACGGCATTCAAGGAAAATGCCGATATCACTGTTTCTGCCGACGCTACCGACGAAGACGGCTCGATTAATCTGGTGGAATTTTACGAAGGAACTGCAAAAATCGGTGAAGCCACTGCCGCGCCGTTTGAAATTCTCTGGTCAAACCATCCGCTCGGTGACTACGTACTGACCGCTGTTGCGACCGACGACCAGGGCGGCTCAGCCACCTCGTCGCCGGTATCGGTTTCGATAGTCTCCAATCTTCCGCCCGACGTAACCATAACCTCGCCTTCAGACGCAGCAGCATTTGACGAGGGCGCCGACGTGCTCATCGCGGCTTCCGCTTCCGATAGCGACGGCAGTGTTGAAAAAGTTGAATTTTTCACAGGTGCGTTAAAGCTGGGTGAAGATTTCAGTGAACCATACGAATATACGCTCCCGGCAGTCGAACCGGGAACTCACGCTCTGCACGCGGTTGCTTTCGATGATGAAGGCGGTTCAGATACATCCGACATTGTTACAATCCAGGTTGCCTCGACCAATCCGCGGCTTGCCGGCGGCGTAGCGCCGGATGTTGACGGCGCCTGGCAGACGGTCACACTGTCGTATTCGTATGCGTCAATGGTCGTCGTATGCACTCCCAACTATGATTCCGGCAACAAGCCCGCAGTGGTCAGGATACGGAATGCAGGCGGCTCGAGCTTTGATGTCCGCATTGACGCCACCGATGCCGGCACGGTTACCCCGGTTGATGTTTACTATTTCGTTGCCCAGGAAGGCATCTACAACAGCGTTGAACACGGAATAACTATGGAAGCGAAAACCATGCTTTCAACCCGCACCGATGAAAACAATTCCTGGACAGGTGAAGCTATTTCGTATTCGCAGGATTATGCGAATCCGGTTGTGCTCGGGCAGGTCATGACATACAATGACAACAGATTTTCCGTTTTCTGGAGTCATGACGGCTCGGTTACGAACCCGCCGTCAAGCACAGACATAGTTGTCGGAAAAACCGTCTGTGAAGATGATATTTCTGTCCGCCTCGATGAAATACTCGGCTATATTGTTCTTGAGTCCGGATCCTATTCTGTGGGTAATGTCAACCTCGAAACTGCGCTTGGAAGTGATATTATTCAGGGAGTAACCGATTCACCGCCATACAGCTACAGCCACGGCATTGCCGGCCCAACCGGCGCGGTTGCAACGCTTGCAGCCATGGACGGCAACAACGGTGGATGGGCCGTGCTGTATGGAAGCAATCCGGTTGCTTTAGCCTCAATCAATCTTGCCATTGATGAAGATCAGGAATATGATACCGAACGAAACCATACGTCTGAACAGGTCGGCTATGTGGTTTTCGGGATCACCCATACAAATGAACCGCCAACCGTCGGTCTGACATCACCACTCGAGGGTTCGATGTTCGACGAAGGGCAGGATATTCTTATCACGGCCGATGCAACCGACATCGACGGCAGCATCACACAGGTCGAGTTTTTCCAGGGAGCGATATCGCTCGGAACAGACAGTACCGCACCATACGAGATCACCTGGCACTCCCCGGCGCCGGGAACCTATGCTCTGACAGCAGTTGCGACCGACGATGACGCGTCAGCAACGACTTCTGCTGTTGTCAATATGTCTGTCATTGCCAACCAGGCGCCGTCGGTCAGCATCACATCACCGGCAGACAGCGCATCATTTACGGAAGGCAGCGATGTCACGATCACGGCCGATGCAACCGACATCGACGGCAGCATCACACAGGTCGAGTTTTTCCAGGGAGCGATATCGCTCGGAACAGACAGTACCGCACCATACGAGATCACCTGGCACTCCCCGGCGCCGGGAACCTATGCTCTCACCGCTGTAGCGACCGACGATGATGCGGCAGCAACGACTTCTGCTGTTGTCAATATGTCTGTCATTGCCAACCAGGCGCCGTCGGTAAGCATCACGTCCCCGGCAGACAGCGCATCATTTACGGAAGGCAGCGATGTCACGATCACGGCCGATGCTTCCGATGTCGACGGCAGTATTACGCAGGTGGAATTCTTCCAGGGTACGACCTCGCTCGGTACAGACAGTACCGCACCATACGAGATTACCTGGCACTCCCCGGCGCCGGGAGCCTATGCTCTGACAGCTGTTGCGACCGACGATGACGCGGCAGCAACGACTTCTGCTGTTGTCAATATGTCTGTCATTGCCAACCAGGCGCCGTCGGTCAGCATCATATCCCCGGCAGACAGCGCATCATTCACTGAAGGCAGCGATGTGCTTATCACTGCTGATGCGTCCGATACAGACGGCGATGTGACACTGGTTGAGTTTTATGAAGGCGTCAACAAGCTTGGTGAAGACAACGACGCGCCCTTTGAATATTCCTGGATTGCTCCAGACACCGGATCCTGGTCCATTACGGTGGTGGCTACCGATGATGATGCCGCGCAAACAACCTCCTCCGCAATCACGATCACCGTAGCAACAAACGATCTCCCGGACGTGGCTGTCATTTCGCCGATTGACAATACTTATATTACGCCTCGTAAAGAACTCACAATTACCGCAGATGCTTTCGACGGCGACGGCAGTGTTGACCAGGTCGAATTCCTCGCCGACGGTATTTCAATCGGCATCGATACCGCACCGCCCTTTGAGATTGCCTGGCAGAATGTTCCCATGGGAACTCATTCGTTAACTGCCGTTGCGACCGATAATCTCGGTGGAAGCACGGAATCAGCACCGATCACGGTCACCGCAGAATGGAGAATCATGCCGATCGGCAACTCGATCACCGAAGGTAACGGCGGCGATCCAACCTACCGGTATTTTCTCTGGCAGGACCTGATCACCAACGGGTACAGCGCCAACCTTGTCGGCACAAATTATGGTACCAAAGATGGTCCCTCTCCATATGATTTCGATCAGGATCATCAGGGAGCCTGGGGTATCAGGTCGGATGAAGTGCAGCAGTTGATCGGCGACCAGGCGCGTGCCTCCACTCCCGACATCGTACTGATACATCTGGGAACAAACGATATCGGCTATGATAACGATATTCCCGGAATGACTGCTGAAGAATGCGCCCGCAACACATCGATTGAACTCATGGCAATCATCGATACGTTACGGAGTGTCAATCCCGATGTGGTCGTTTTTCTTGCGCAGATAATACCGGCGTATTTCGACTCCTGGGTCGTTGTGCTCAACGATTCCATAGCTGCGTACGGCGCCGATAAGAGCACGGCCCGCTCACCGGTACTTGTTGTCGACCAGCATTCCGCATTGATTTACATGGATGACTTTGCCGACGGGCTCCATCCGAACCAGTTCGGGCAACAGAAAATGGGCGACACGTGGTTTGGAGCAATTCAGGATTACTTTGCACTCGAGCCGAGAATCACTCCTGCGGGCGGAAGCTTTGCCGACTCGGTAACAGTCGAAATAAATTCCTCTGCACAAAATGCGACGGTCCATTATACGCTTGACGGATCAGTACCGACGATATCATCGACGTCGTATACCGCGCCGCTCTACTTTGAAGGCGACCAGTCGTTTACGCTCTCGGCAAAAACATTTCTCGATGACAGCAGTGACGAGAGCGCGGTAATCACCGCGGCGTTCACCATTGCTTATGACCTGACCTCGCCAACCGTTGCGCACGTGACCGCGCGTAATCAAAACCAGGTACGCATCGAATTCAGTGAAGCAATAACACAGGCTTCCGCAGAAAACGCGGTAAACTACCTGATTGACAACGGCATTACTGTCCTGGCCGCATCGCTGCAACCGGAAAACCGGAGCGTCATTCTGGAAACAGACACCCTAGCGGACGGCACCACCTATACCTTGACAATTAATGATATTATCGACCGGTCGATCAACGCCAATGCAGTTGCCCCGAATACCGAGGCCACCTTTTCGCTCAGCGAGCCGCCTGCAGGTATATTTATCGAAGAAAACGGTATCTGTGTTATGGAAGCCGAGCATTATTCTGCTATTGACCAGCGCTCGGATGCGACAAACTGGGCACTCGCAACGGCAATTGCCGGGTATACTGATGAGGGGTATATGGAGGTTCCTGAAGGCACCTCGGGTGGCGACAATACCTGGGAGACAAATTGCGAGATCTCCTACGATGTCCAAATACAGACGCCGGGGACCTACTATATTGCAGTCCGGTATCGCGGTCCTGACGGCGGATCCAATTCTGCCAAGTACGGCGTTGACGGCACTGTCATTTCCGAAGGCGATTTCTGGAATATTATTTCCGCCTTTCAATGGTTCCACGGCGCTACACCGCTCGGCCATCTTGGTGCAGGCATTCATACCATACAGATTCGCAGGCGTGAGGACGGCTGGTCGGTCGACCGGATCATGATCACCACCGATCCGGCGAATTTCCCCGATCACGGCTCCACCGGAACAGGCCCCGCGGAAAACGACCGGTCGGGCAACCAGGTACCGCTGGTGAATATCACCGCGCCGCTTGACGGCGCCATGTTTGACTCACCGGCCGATATTACCATTACCGCCGATGCCTCCGACGATGACGGGTCTATTGTCAATGTGGCATTTTATGACGGCGCGACGCTTCTGGGAAGCGACGACACGGCCCCGTATGAATTTTTCTGGAGCGGCGTGGTCACCGGCACGTATTCGTTAACTGCAAAAGCGTTTGACGATCGGGGAGCGGAAACGACATCGGATCCGGTCTCCGTTACCGTCCTTGATAACGTCCCGCCTGCGGTCAGTATTATCGAGCCGCTTGACGGATCATCATTTGATGCGAGAGCCGATATTATACTTACCGCGGATGCTGCCGATATCGATGGCAATGTCGATCTGGTGGAATTCTATGACGGCGCGCATAAACTCGGCGACGACGCGGTCGCTCCTTTCTCCCTCATCTGGTCGGGAGCTTCCGACGGCGTGCATGAGCTTACTGCCGTTGCCCACGATAACCAGGGAAAACAAACGACGTCATCAACCGTGACAATCACGGTCGGCAGCAGCGGAACCGGCGCTTTTGTCGAGCAAAACGGCATGTGTGTCATGGAGGCCGAGCATTTCACCTCAATTGACCAGCGCTCCGATGTCACCACCTGGGTAGAGGAGACACAGATTATCGGATATGGCGGTGATGGCTACATGGAAATCCCCGACGGCACGGGTGGGGGCGATAACACCTGGGAGGTAAATTGTGAAATTGCTTTTGAAATCCAGATCAGTACGCCGGGCATTTACTACCTCGCAGGAAGGTACCGCGCAATCGACGGCGGCTCGAATTCGGCAAAGTACGGCCTCAACGGCGTCGAGATAAACGATAAAGATTTCTGGGAAGTCCAGTCAAACTGGGTCTGGTTCCATACGTATTACCCACTCGGTCACCTTGATGCCGGAACGCATACGATTAATATCCGCCGGCGTGAGGACGGGTTCCAGCTCGACCGCTTGATGATTGCCATTGACGAAAACGACCTTCCAGAGCATCATACAACTGAGGTCGGCCCTGCAGAAAGTCCGAGGATGTAACGAAATTACAAAGTAATAAAGAACAGGTTGCCCGCAAATGCGACCACCTTTCTTTGTTTTTACGATATTGGGGACGACTTTTCTTATGCAACCGGCTTGGTTTTTCCTTATATTATTCTATAATTGTTGTATATTTTGTTTAGCACAGTGCCATGCCGGCCCTCGTGATTCACAAGAAGTGAGTTCCTGCACAGGCATGCAATAATAACCGAATCCGCACATGTCGAGATTCAGCAAATCCCCCCTCGAATCGGGTTTCGGTGAAAAAGGAGAATATTGCGTGAGAAACACACCGGAAGGTTTGTTGTATCTTTGTATTGCGTGTGCAGCCTGGGGCCAGGTTACCCTCAAGTCCGGCAGTTCCGAAACGACTGTGCCGCAAAATCGGATGATCACCTACCTTTTCATCGGTCATTCGAATATGGCCGGGCGGACCAACGATCCTGAAAATTTACGCCCGACCTTCCACCAGACCCATTCCCGCTGCTGGAATTTTAATATTGTCGATGATTTCACCGATCCGGCGCTTAACGATTTTCATCACCAGTGGATTCCGGCACAGGCACAGATTCATCAGGACATGAACAGTTCACCGGACCAAGTGCAATGCGGGCCAGGAATGGCTTTTTTAAAACAAATGGCTTCGGCATTTCCCGACTACTATTTCGGCATTGCGCAGAATGCCGAATCTGCGGCTTCCGCGTGGAAATATCGTAACGACACCAACAAGAATAACGGTCCTCCTCTTTACTCGCAGATACATGATGCGGCTGCAAAAATGAATATGAATACAACAATCGGCGGGGTGGTTATGATGCTTTGCCTGGCTGACGGACTCCGTCATCCGGACACTTACAAACAGAATGTCAAGGATCTTGTGGCAATGTTCAGAAACGATCTGGATCTTCCTCAGCTCCCTGTATTTATTTCAGATTATGAATACGGATCAACCGGACCGCGCGATCCCGGCAATACCGGAGCACAAACAGTAATTCAGGCCAATCAGGAATTGCCCGGTGAAATCGATTATTGCTATCTGGTCCCAACCAGCGAATGGTCGCATCAACAACAATATATGCACGATGATCACCATTATAATCTCGCAGGTTATGTACGCTGGGCCCAGGAACTGATTACAATCATTACAAATAACAATCTCGGTCCGGCAAGCCTCTCCGATACCGAACCGCCGTCGATTCCGTCCGGAATTAATGCTGCAAACGATGCGGCCAACAGTATTCGGCTTTCCTGGACCGCATCAACCGATAACGATGCTGTCCAGAAATATGCAGTGTTCATTGACGGCGATTCTGCCGGAATTGCCGGACAGACATTTTTTACAATAGAAAATACCGCACAGTGCCGCACCTATACGTTCACAGTAAAAGCATTCGACTTTTCGGGCAATGCTTCCGCCCTGAGCGCCCCATTCTCATTTGAATCACTCTGTACCTCCGATACCAGTGCACCGTCAACGCCAGACGCCTTGCAGGCAACCGACACCACCGCAACATCGATAACGCTTCTCTGGCGCACATCGTATGACAACAACGGCATTGCGGCATATTACATATATACCGGCGGCGAACTTTTCGACAGTACGGCCGATACAACAATTCGTATCGAAGGCCTTGACCCGGCGACATCCTATTCCTTTTCTATCAGAGCGCTCGATACGGTCGGAAATATTTCGCTGCCCGGAGAAACGCTGACCGTTACCACCAAAAGCGCGCTTGCCGAATCCTTCCCCCTGAAAATTAATTGCGGGGGAGATACACAAGGTGAATATATGGCTGATCAACCGTATAGCCGGGATGTGTATTACGGTTATATAACTGAAGGAAATACCACGTCAACCGGCGCCGCCATTGCCGGGACCGATAATGATGCCGTGTATCAGAGTATCAGGTACGGTGATTTCGATTACCGGATCAGTGTCCCCCGGGGAGATTATATTGTCACACTGCTCATGGCCGAAAGCTTTGCCGGCAAAAGTGCCGGTTCACGTCTCTTTACCGTGAGCATAAACAACAGCGTACTAAACGGTTGTCCGATTGACATTTTCGATAGCGTGGGTGCGGATGCAGCGCTGGATTTTGTACGGGAAATCACGGTGCAGAATAATGCAATTGACATTTCTTTCAGGCGCACACAGAATTCTTCCTACTCGCCGGTGTGTTGCGGATTTATTGTCGAACAGGCACCGGCATTTCGCATTGCACCTTTACATAAAGACACGCTGAACGCATATGACACTTTGAAAATCAACTGGCAAACGAATGAAGGGCTTGTTGATGAGGCCCGGATATGGATATCCGCCGACTATGGAATATCCTGGCATGAAATCTCTCCCGGTTCGATATCCGATCTCGATCCATCATGGGAAAACTTTGCATGGGAAGTTATTCCGGTAATCGAAGATGATACGATTGCGGGCAAAACATGCGCAGTACGAATTACCGATTATGATAAATATTTTAAAATAGTCGCAAACGATCAGGTCTATATTTCGCCGGATTTTACCGGTATGGAACGCTGCAGAGATTTACCTGTGCATGATATTCTGATAAGCGAAACGGTTCCCGGCAGGGGGCGTGCAATCCATGTACGCGGCGACGGCAAATACCGGGTGCATTTTATCACACTTACCGGCAAACATGTTTACAATTGGCAAGGCACGGGACCGGCGCGTATCGCCATACCATACACCTCACTTTTTGCTCAAAATCTTTATGTACTGCAGTTGGAATATGACGGCACAGTAATTGTTCAAAAAATTATACGCATGTATTAGGCGCTGTGTCTGATTAATCTGCAGTAATCGGCACCTTGGAATCTAGTGTTTCTTTCCTGTGCCGGAACGTGAGTTTGAGCCCTGGTCAGCAGGGACATTCACATGGAAACAGAGGCTGCAAGAAAACTACTATACCAACAGCGTTGTTTTTATTTGAGAGGATGATATGAAATTTCCTTTTGCGAAACTATGGGTGGCGGGTGTGATGACGGTGTGTATGTCGGCACCCCTCATCGCTCAATCGGTATTCTATTCCGGCACGACCGGCAATGAGCGCTTTTATTGTTCGTACCAGCTCTCAAACGGGGATATTCTGATTGGTGGAAAGGCCGATAATCTCGATTGGGTAACCGCCGGTACCCCAATAGTTGAATTGAGTGTAACATGCGGCGATGGGCAGGATATACCGGAATATGATCCGTTGGATGCTTTCCAGGGGAAATATGCTTTTGTTATTCAGACCAGTGCGGATTTATCCAGTTTGAAGAAAGTATTTCATTTTCCCGAGGGATACGGCGGCGCGGTGCGGGATATCAAGGCCACCAGTGTCCCCGGTTCCGAAACCGGTGATATTTTCCTTTCCGGTCTCTATACCAATGCCTCAAACAGCACACCGGCACAGGCATGGGTCGGCAGGCTGGACAATAATTTTGTTAATGCAGCGCCAACGAAGATGTCGTGGATATGGACTCAGTTCAGACTGGGTGGAGGCAAAAAAGAGGAGCGGTTCATGCAGAACTGGGATGTCGGGTCCGATGGGAAAGTTGTGTACTTTGATTACAAGCGCCCCTCGGCCGGAGCATGGGGGGCGGTCTATCGGTTGAAAACCGACGGCTCGGTACGGGATACTGTACCCAACTGGTGGGACCATGGCCCCTACTGCGTGTCATTGAAACCGGCCAACGGCGACCTTCGTTCGGAGAACCAGGCCGATTTCGATCTGGTCACTTCACACAGTGGTGTGGGAAAAGCCAAAAAGAAAGGGAAATATCCGCACGATTATTATTTCCAGGGACCCGGGGGTATCAATGATAACGGCGGGGGGTATACGGGCTATCGCTCCGACGGCAAGGCGGCAACAACCTGCGCGATTGCCATAGACCGGCGCAATAATCGCATGTATATTGGCTGGAATACGCCGGTGGCTAATAACACCCACGATTTCGAGCCCAATATCATGGCGATGAAACCCGATGGAGAACTGATCTGGTACTCGCACTTGTATAGCGGCTGGGTCGATGAAAACGATAATAACATTGTCGATGACGGTGAAACACAGCAAAGCCCGCCCGACCATTATGTTGACGGGATCGCGGTTGATTACTCAAAACCTCTTTCCTCTCCAGATATTATCACCCTTGCCCGTTCCCACGGCAATGCCCCGCGCAATCTGTGGAACGGTACCAATTCATTCCACAATCGATTTACCGGCACTAACGGCAACGAACACCTGTGCTGGATCGGACGTTTCAAGGGCAATGACGGCATTTTTGTCAATGCGTCCTGGCAGGCCGAGTATGATCCCTGGAGTGGAAATTTCGGCGCGCCCTATGATGATCCTGTTCTGGACGGATGGCCGGATCACAACGCAGGCTGGGCCGACCTCAAAACCACCAAATCACACAGTTTGACCTGCGACATGGACGGTAATGTGTATGTTATTGGTAACAGCCGCGGCCCGGTAACGACATCCAATGCCTATATCAAGGCTGCCAACCCTCTCAACGGTGGTGCCGGGTGCTGGACTGATTTCGTGCGGGTGTTCAAAGAAGATTTGTCGACACTGGCATATAGCTCCATGTTCGCCACCAGTTGTGATACGTCAAGCGGAAACGGGGGAGGAAATGTCAAACTCCATACCGTACTACCTGTTCCCGGGGGGCTTATTACCTGCGGATACCATACACTCGATGATGCCGGTGAAGTCAAAGGAGGACCACTGCCGGTACTATCGATCCCCTCGTGGGGCACATCGACTGTTGAAGGCGAGCAGGCCATGGCAGCTCTGCTGACTTTTTCGGGTGCACAGAGTACAATGCATTTCGATAATATGTCACGTGCGGGAAATAATGTGCCTGTCAAGACTTCCGTGACCCCGGATGGTGTCCGTATTGTGACAGCCGACCGCGAAGAAATTTTCCATGCTGCGCTCTATTCAATGATGGGAAAACAGTTGATTGCTTTTCCGGCAGAGGCGCCGGGAGCGATTACTGTGCCGGGGGATGATATCGTCGTGGGAAACTATATCCTTCGGGTAACCACCTCCGTCGGAGAACATATTTTCCGGGTCATGATTAGTGAGTGACCGGAAACCGGCCGCTTCAGAATCATGCTCACATTTTCGGCGCTTTGAATCAGGATGAGCCGGAATTATTTAGAACTAACCCAAGTTCGACAGTAAAAACTTTTTTTCTTTGCTTAGTTCCGTTCTGACGCTTTTTTAGCCCTTTTGTTCTACAGAAATTACAAAATCGCTTGTAGTGAAGACCTACCCTGTTGATTTTGACAAAATGGTTTGTTA
>WJKA01000464.1 GCA_014729375.1 Chitinivibrionales bacterium | reverse complement strand
GTATCTACTTTTCCTTTGTCTTTAAATATCAATAGCTTGGAATTGTTGACCATTGCCAGACCGGCGCTGTCGTATCCACGATATTCAAGCGAACTTAAACCATCAAGAAGCACAGAAGACGAATCTTTGTTGCCAATATAGCCGACAATGCCGCACATGTTTGTCTGCTCCTCAATAAATGCTTTTATTAAATGGTTATTAATATAATTTATTCATATATGCAACTCTTATTCAACACACAATAAATTTTTGGTGTATTTTAATTAAAAGAAAGCAAACCAGAAATGCAAATGCGGATAATATTTCTTACATTTCTTATTTTGTGTTCCGCCACCACCGGCACATCCGATACATTTACTATATCATTATTTGATTCGATTGAAAAGAACATTCCCGATTATTCTCCCGACGGCATAATTGAAGGAGAAGAAGGCGAAGAGCTTAAGGCTGTACATCGTATTCCGGAATTAAATCCGGGAGAAATAATTCTTCGAAAAAAAAACTCTGCAAACAGTTACACTCTTTATCATGGCACGTTTTCTTCAACTGCATTCAAGCCGTCCTCCGGGCTTTTCCGGTTTTCTTTCAAAAACTCGACAACCCTTTCACATATTATCAGACAAAGAATATTTGCGCATGATCAAATGGACATGACCCTAGATATTACTACCGTTTATTTTGACAACGCTCGAGTATACGTCAGGGAACGGGACAGTATTTGCTATACAAGCGGTGGAATATGGACCTGCCTTGGCGGCCGCCGCGGCATGCCGTCCGGATCAATTCATCTGTCATCAGAACCGCCGCATGCAGAAATATATATTGACGGCCGTGCGGCAAACAGGACAACACCGGCGACCATCCCCGGGCTTTTTGCCGGCCGGCATATCATCGAACTGAACCTTCCAGACTATACTTTTTCCCGCCGGCATATTACCGTTATTCCCGATACAACGATTTATGCATCATTTGAGCTCCTCTCTGCAAGCGATACCGTGTATATCGCCGGTGACAGCAACCAGGGAATCCTCATCCTTCCGCACATGCCGGTGGATACACCGTATTATTGTGACGGTGCGGCGATTGCCGCGACGCCGGTCAGGCTTCAGCCCGGTCGCCGCCGCCTGCAATGGCACGGCGGCACGCAGTATTCTTCACTCGACACCACAATAGATATCAAACCCGGTAAAGTGACCTATTTCAACATTCGCCCGCGACGGCTTCACGGAATGCTTTATATAACCGCTAATCATTCCGATGCGTCCATTATGGTCAACGACTCTATTGCGGCAACCGGGACGTTTGGCAAAAAAATGCCCACAAACCCGTATGCTGTCACAGTAACAAGAGAACGGTGCAGGACTTTCTCCGACAGGATTGTCGTTCATCCGGACTCAACGGTGCGCTGCACGGTGCTGCTCGAAAGCATTCCCGACGCCGACGGGGATGGATACAGCGATTCTGTTGACCGCTGTCCAAAAAGATATGGTCTTTATGACGGTTGCCGGCGGCCGCAAAAGTGTGTTTTACTTTTAAAAAAACTGTCCGAGGTTATTGACACATTCAAAAACGACAATCTGAGTTTCGGTTTTAATGCCGCCGGAATCCTGCACAAAAAAGCGCTCCGCCGGTCGGTACGACAACTGATCGTGCTTTATGATGACGGGAGCCATTTTATGGATAATTATCGGGGATTAACAATGGGAAACTCACTTTTTGCCTGCTATAAAGGAATTTATCTCGCCTGCGAACTGGGACAGTGGTTCTCCGGACTCAGTTTCAGACGAGATGACACGACCCGTATCAGCAGCGATACCAACAATTACACGATCTGTTTTGACACCCTTACCAATAAATATCCGGAACTCTATATTACCAGCACCTCACTGGCAGCAGGAGTTCATTTTGGCATAAAAAAGGTAAACATTTCATATTCATTTGGATACCGATGGGAAGACCTTATATTTTCCGATGTTTTTGATAGTAAAAAAAACATTACGCTGGGTTTTCTTTCACTTGATAACGACCAGTGGTTCCACAGGATTCATCTCGCAATCGATTTCCAGGTCGAGCGATATTTCATTCCGGGTCTGTTTTTTATTGCAGAATTTCCTGCAGGTAAATCAAATGTCACTCTTTGGAATGTTATGCATACCGGGATACAGTTCACGTTTCAGCGTGTATCAAAAAAGAATACTACTTCTTGGAGCAAAGGAATACAATGAAAGGATATATGCAGGCATTAACGATTCTTGTAATCGTATCGCTGATTGGGTGCGGCGGTGGTTTCGATGACAGCAATGAACGCGAAAACGATTTTCGTGATGCGATTATTTCTCCGCAGGCAGACAGCAGCACAAAAAGGAAAAGCTCAGAACAGCTTTTTTAGAATGACCTTTTTCCATGGTGTTTTCGTTATATTATTGTTATTGTCGCTGGCAGTAAATTGAATAAAATATGCGCCTGGTTCACAAAGATTTCCCTGTGAATCACGCCCTTCCCATTGTATCGTTTCAGGAGGCAGCGACGCTCCGGCATACATGCGGACAATACCCTTTGAATCATCTTGATTCGATGTTATAACAATGCTCCACTTTTTCAGGCCGGTGCCATCTTTATTGTCGGCGCAGGATATAGAAATGAGAATGTTATCATGAATGCCGTCGCCGTCAGGAGTAAAAGCAGCACGCGAAAAATCAAGCACTGCTGTTGGGGGAGTATCGTCATCTCCATGCGACGGATTAATATACAGCGACAAAAAAATCTTGTCGGAAGAGGATTCAACAGGATAGCGGTATCCGACCGAAATTCCTGCAAGCGTTTTTGAGAAATATGCAAATATTCCCGTACCGAATTCAGCAGCAACGCCGATTTCTTTATTCTTGTCGGATTCAAATAAGCAGCGTGCATATAAATTAAAAAAAGGATTTTTAAAAAAATCTTTCTGTATCATTGCATCAAATCCGTATCCAAGCTTACCCGCAGAAATAGTATAAATGCGAGCAAAAATATCTAATAGAAAATAAAGGCGTACTGTGCTTAATGGCTGTCCGGCAATAGAATAATCAACCGTCCTTGCAAGCCGCGAAAATGACTTGTCAGTTTCGAAGATATTTAAAAAAGCAATGCTCGAATAAAGCCTTTCAGTATGTTCATAAGACGCGCCTATATCTATGGTCACTTGCGGCGCTGCATCGATAAAAAGAAAATCAAATACCCCTCCCCAGAAAAACTTTTTATGATTATCTGAAAAACCAAGAGAAATCTGATTGAAACCGGAATCTGTTTCGCCGGAATAGCCAAAAGAAAATGATCCGGCTGTATGCTTTCGTATTATCGCTGATTTCAAAGAATATTTATTTGAGGAATAATCTATTCCGGCAGATGCGCCCAGAGAGTTCCCTTTCTGGCGACAAATCAGCGATGGATTGGTGAAAAGAAGAAGCGGTGAGCCGAAACTGTTAACAGAACTTTCAAGCGGGCTGGAATACGAACGATGAATTAAACAAATAAAAAGAACGGTAAATAGTACCGTTCTTCTGGAAATGCATACGCAAAAAATATCTGTTTTATTAAAATACAATGTAATGGTGAAAATATTTATTCATTTTTTAAAATAGCATTTTTTCCATTGATTACTTCACTCTTTGAAAATCCAAAAATTTTGAGCGGAATTTCTGAATTATCAGGGTCTTCCTTAAGCATTTTCTCTCCATAATAATCGGTAAACGTATACAAACGAAGGATAGCTTTTTTCACCACTAGCTTCTTGCCCTCAAGGTTGAGAAAAAGATCTGTATCTGTTCCGTCGGTAAGTTTTACTTTCTTACCGTAGTTATAAATATAATCGATACTGTCTATCTCAATTATTTTCTGCTTGTCGCCGTTCATAATCATAAATTTTGCTTCGCAATTAATCTTTCCCTTCGCAGAGTACCCGACACCTTCTATATAGCCGCTTGACAGAAAATTGAAATTGATATTTGCATTGACCGGCTTAATCTCTTCTCCCGGAAATTTTCTGTTAATATCAGTTTCATATTCTCCAAAATAAACCGCCCAGAACTTGCAGCTTTTTATTGTTCCGTCATCCAGATAAAACATTTCCTTTTCGAGCATTCCTTTTCGAGCATAAAGAGCGGTGCATAGCATAAGCATTGTAAGACCTATTATTTGCTTCGTACTGATGAATTTCATGCTTTCCTCAACTTTCTATATTTCGTCAAGTATTCGTAAGGGCATAATTAAAAACAGATTTTCAGCCTTTTTTTCACTTTCCTCATCAAATACAGGAAAAAGAAGACACGCACTTATCTGAGTATTCATTTCAATTCTTACTTTTTTCGAATTAATAATGCCTAAAATTTCTGCAAAATAGTGGCCATTGAATCCAATAGCATGCTCCTCACCGGAATATTCCACCGGAATAATTTCCCTGGCCTCGCCTCCTATATCTCTATTTGAAACAACAAGTTCAAGTTCATTCTCTGTAAAATTAAACTGAACGAGATTTGTTTTCTGGTTTGAAAGCACGGATACTCGCTTCACCGATGAAATAAGAGAAGCCTTGTCTATTATTGCATGCTTCGGATTTTCCTGAGGAATTACTTTTTTATAATCCGGATATGGTCCTTCAATCAGCTTTGAACAAAGCTCAATATTTCCTGTTTGTAATGAAAAATATTTTTCGCCTATTTTTACCGATACCACGCGGTCCTGAGATTCTCCGCCGACTATACGGATAATG
>WJKA01000463.1 GCA_014729375.1 Chitinivibrionales bacterium | reverse complement strand
GTGTGGGAGGAGTCGATTATCCTGGCCCCGCGCAGCATTCAGTTTCTCTGTCTCAGTGCGACGGTACCCAATATTTGCGATCTTGCCGACTGGATGAGCAAAGTCCGAAAGACTGAATTTCATATTATTGAAGAGCACCATCGGCCGGTCCCCCTCAGTCATTATCTGTTCAGTGCCAAATACGGACTAATGACCATAAAGGGAGTCAGGAAAAAGTATAAAAAAAATTATACTGAGCGGAAGAAATTTCTCAGACGCAAAGCATCATCGCATAAAATTGTGAAACATCTGCTCAGTGAAGACCATTTGCCGGCACTCTATTTCTGTTTCAACCGGCGGGCATGTGAGCGCAATGCAGAATTGCATTGCACCCGGGACCTTCTTACCCCTGATGAGCACGTGCGTCTGCGGGAAATGGTTTATCGACTGGTGAATCAGTACGGGTTGCAGGAGTATGAGCGACTGGGACAAATGCGGCGTCTGTGGGAATCGGGCTGTGCGTATCACCATGCCGGAATTCTTCCGGCAGCAAAAGAGATTGTTGAGCGGCTGTTTACCAGCGGACTGATCAAGCTGCTGTTCAGTACGTCAACCTTTGCTCTGGGGGTCAACATGCCCGCCAGAGCGGTAGTGTTCGACCAGCTCGAAAAATTCGATGGTGTTGATTTTAATTATCTCATGACCCGGGAATACAATCAGATGGCAGGTCGCGCTGGCCGCCGGGGGATGGATGATGTCGGTCATGTCTATGCCCAGGTTATTCCTGAAGCTACTGATCCACGGGAGGTCCAGCGGCTCCATTACGGCAAAAATGAAAAGATCACCAGCCAGTTTTTTGCATCATATTCAACAATCCTTAACCTGTACACTCAGTTCGGTGACAAAATGATGGATATTTTCAGGATGAGTTACAGCAATTTCACGAAGGGGATATTTGCGCAAACAAAATCGTACCGACGGGAGGAAATTCAGATACAAAACCGCATCAGGTTTCTTCAGGCGGCAGGTTTTCTTGACGGCACCCGCCTGACCCCGAAAGGCAAGCTGGCCGCGGCGGTAAGCGGGTATGAAATTCAGGCTGCCGAACTCTACTATTCGCGCAGCTTTGAGAACTGCCCGGTCGAACAGCTCCCTGTTATCCTTGCCGCACTTGTTACTGAAGAAAGCAGAAAGAACAGAGAAACAAACCCCTCGCACCCGCTCCTTACTTTTGAAGCTGAAAAAATAATCAAGCGACTCCGGAGGCAGGAAATACGGTATAAAATCGATTTTCCGGTCAATGAAATGAACTTTTCGCTCGCCGCCCCTGTCTTTGCCTGGACCAAAGGGTGCTCTTTTGCAGACCTTCAGGGGTTCGGCTTTCCTGAAGGCGATCTTATTCGCCTGCTGCGGATGACTATTCAGCTTCTTCGGACCCTGCGCGATAAATTGCCCGATCCGGTCATTTCAGAGAAGATGCACCAGGCCTTTGAACTTGTTAACCGTGATGTAGTCGATGCCCAGGCCGAGCTTGAGGCCGATTTGCCGGGGAAAGATAAGGAAGCATAACCTGATTGTTTCCCCACACCGATAAGGGCCGGGAGGCTGATCTTGAAAAGCGAAAATGGCTGTTCGGGAAGGAAATCTGGAGAACCATCGGCTGTTTTAACGATTAGAGACCTCTTGTATCATGTTTTGCAGGGTGTGAAGATGATTTTATTTCAATGGGTATATATCTTCCATCATGCTCGATCAAAAACTTTTTCAAGAGGTTGAGGAAACTCCTACAACAGTATCTTAAATCGCGGGGAGGGATCAGTGTAACGGATCAATACTGAGGTAATAATACGAAAAGAGTTGCATATCTACTCCCCCTTCACAAATTTCGCACTCTTCAGTTCCCGGTTCGCCAGTCTGACTCCCGAGGCTTTCACGCCTTTAACGAGAAAGTCTGATATCTTGAAGGTTTCGTTGAGCACCCGGACCCGTGGTTTGGGTTTATACTCCATGGCAATAGTAAGCGTTGAATCGGTAGTGAGCTTGATCGGAACGCCGTTTTCGGGCACAATGGAGTACCCTTTATTGAGGATATATTTCTCGATTTTGCAGCGTTTGAAATAGGGAGCGCCGGTCTTTTTATCTTTATAGATAACATTAAAAACGGTGTTCGATGCGGTTTCTTTGTCCATGAATCCGCAGTAGAGCATGCCCTTGTCCACAAATATCTTATCGGGAACATCGCAGATAGAATATGCGCCAGTTTTCCGGATGATCAGAATCCGGTCGTAGGGTGATACGTCAAACAGAACGTTTCCCCCATGCACTTCATACCCGATATAGCCGGTGTCTTTGTCGTAACGGAGTTTGAGATTCCGTTGTGCGGCCTCCTTGACATCAACTTTTTCAAACGAGATCAATTCTGTTTTCCGCGAGAATTGATCTTTATATTTTGCAATAAGACCTTCAAGAAAAGAGACGGCATATTCATTGATATGTTCAAGGTGATATTTTATTTCTTTAAGCCGTTTTTTAATATCCCGCATTTCTTCTTTTGCCCGGTCGATATCATATTGAGATATGCGTCTGATCGGAATTTTCAGCAATGTATCAACATCATCCCGGGTAATGTCGCGCTTGATTTTCGATTTAAACGGCTTGAGGCCGTCAAACACGGCTTTCACCACAGCGTCGGCGGTCTTCCGGTCTTCAATTTTCTTGTAAATCCTGTTTTCGATAAATATCTGTTCGAGGGTTTTTGCATGAAGTTTATCCCGCAGGTGCCCCTGTTCGAGTTTGAGTTCGGCGATGAGGATTTTTATCAATTGTTGCGCATTATGCTGAATGATTTCAGTGACGGTCATTACCCGTGGTTTGCCCTCAACAATAACGATACAATTGACACTGATTGAATTTTCACAATCGGTAAAAGCATAGAGTGCGTCGACCGTTTCTTTTGAATGCACACCCCGGGCCAGGCGGATTTCGATCTCAACTTCTTCGGCAGTATAGTCACTGATACCGGAGATTTTCAGTTTGTTCTTTTTTGCTGCACTTTCGATAGATGAAATAATACTCTGGGTGGTGGCGCCGTGCGGCAGGTCCCGGATGATAATTTTTTTGGGATCTTGTGTATCGAGTTTTGCCCGTACCAGCACTTTCCCGTTGCCGTCGTTATATTCCGACACATCTGCCAGCCCCCCGGTGGCAAAATCGGGAAAGAGCAGGAGCTGTTCATCATTGATAAAGGCTATTTCGGCTTCGAGAAGCTCGATAAAATTATGGGGCAGGATATGGGTTGCCATACCCACGGCAATACCCTCGGCGCCCTGGGCCAGGAGTACCGGGACTTTTGCCGGCAAGGTGATCGGTTCCTTATTGCGGCCATCATATGAAGCTTCGTACTGGGTAATGCTCGGATCAAAAAGAACTTCACGGGCCAGTTGCGAGAGGCGGCATTCGATATATCGTGCAGCGGAAGCTTCATCACCGGTGAATATATTGCCGAAATTGCCCTGCTTATCAATAAAAAGGTCTTTATTTGCCAGCCCTACCAACGCTGCGCCAATCGAGGCATCGCCGTGAGGATGGTAGCGCATGCAATGGCCGACGACATTCGCTACTTTGTTGAATTTACCGTCATCCATCTCCTGAAGGGAATGGAGGATTCTCCGCTGTACCGGTTTCAACCCGTCGTTGATATGCGGAATAGCACGGTCTTTGATTACATATGATGCATATTCAAGGAAATTTGTGTTGAATAAATTGTGAATATATGCCATTAGACAAGGTTCTCCATAATAAATTCACGACGGTCGGGGGTGTTTTTGCCCATATAAAAATCAAGCGTGTTCTGAATTGTTTTAATTGATTTAATATTGACTTCGATAAGCCGGATATCCTCGCCGATAAACTGACCGAATTCTTTGGGTGATATTTCTCCAAGGCCTTTAAACCGCGTTATTTCAGGATTTCTGATTTCATCGGCGGCCGCTTTACGCTCGCGCTCGTTGTAACAGTATCGTGTTTCATTTTTGTTTCGCACCCTGAAAAGCGGTGTTTCGAGAATGTGGATATGCCCGGCAACAACAAGGTCTTCGAAATAATTGAGAAAGAATGTCAACAGCAGGTTCCTGATATGGAACCCGTCAACATCGGCGTCGGTAGCAATAATGACTTTATTATAGCGCAGGTTGTCGATTCCGTCTTCAATGCCGAGGGCCATCATGACATTATACAGCTCCTCGTTTTTGTATATTGCCGCCTTGTTTTTGCCGAATACGTTCTGCGGCTTGCCGCGCAGCGAGTAGATTGCCTGCGTTTTCGGATCGCGGGAAGAGACAATCGAGCCTGCCGCGGATTGGCCTTCGGTAAGAAATATCTGTGTGTTTTCACCGTTTTTTGAATCGCCGCGGTGGTATTTCGAGTCTTTGAGATTGGGAATTTTTATTTCTATCTTTTTTGCGGCTTCCTTGGCTTCTTTTTTTACAACATTCAGTTCTTTCCGGAGTTTTTCGTTTTGAACAATTTTCGATTCAAGCCTTTTTGCCGCATCTCTGTTCTTGTGAAGGAAATCGACCACACCCGACTTTACCTCGCCGACTATCCAGCCTCTGATCTCGGCATTGCCAAGCTTGTTTTTTGTCTGGGACTCGAATACGGGATTTTTCAGTTTTATTGCAATGGCGCCGGCAATGCCCTCGCGGACATCCACTCCCGAGTAATTTTTTTTGAAATATTCGTTTATTCCCTTCAGAATGCCTTCACGGAAAGCACTCAGATGCGTTCCGCCGTCCGAGGTGAACTGGCCGTTCACAAAAGAGAAATATGTTTCTCCGTAGTTTGACGTATGCGTAAGTGAGAACTCAAGGTGCTTCGAACGGTAATGACCGATATCATACAGAGCATTTTTTCCTACTTCATTGTCGAGAAGGTCCAGCAGCCCGTTTTTCGATTCGAACTTCTGTTTGTTGAAATACAGGCGGAGGCCGCTGTTGAGATATGCATAGTTCCAGATCCGCTGCTCAACATATTCAAAATTGAACGCAAACTCATCAAAAATTTCCTCATCAGGATAAAATTCAATCAAGGTGCCGTCAGGCTGATTTGCGGTTTTTCCCTGCTTTTTGGATTTGAGCTTTCCGCGCACAAAATTCGCTTCAAAATATTTGCCGTTCCGGAACGCAACCACCCGGAACTTCGACGACAGAGCATTGACCGCCTTTGTCCCTACACCATTGAGGCCTACGCTGAACTGAAAAACATCATCATTGTATTTGGCGCCGGTGTTAATAACGGATACGCACTCAATTACTTTACCGAGCGGTATGCCGCGGCCGTAATCGCGGACCCGTGCCCGGTTGTCTTTGATATCAATATCAATTTTCTTGCCGAACCCCATAATATATTCATCAATGGAATTGTCGATAACCTCTTTGAGCAAAACATAAATGCCGTCGTCAGGATTGCCGCCGTCGCCGAGACGGCCTATGTACATGCCGGTTCGGAGACGGATATGCTCCAGCGAACTCAGGGTCTTTATCTTGCTTTCATCATAAATTGAACCGTCATTTTTAGCCATGATGGCACACCTTCTTGTTCCAGGGCGTCTCTGTAGAAGAATTCACCGCAGAGACACCGCTTTGGTGCTCCGGGGAAAAGCATGATTTCACCGTGTAAAAATAAATCCGCTCTTGAAGTCAAAACAAGAACCGGCCGGTACAGATAGTAGTTACTGGCAAGTAATTATACCATATATTGTTAAATTGTGTCATTATTTTTTTCTCATCAGTGACGGTACAATAACGACAGCACAGAAATAGCTGGACGTGATACCGATCAGGCCCGTTACTCCAAGTGACTGTAATACCGGATGGTTGGCCAGGACCATGGCCCCCAGTCCTGCGAATGTGGTAAGTGCCGCCACGGTAACCGATGCTGCAGCGTGTGCTGTCTGGAACACGGAATTCCGGGAATCACGCACGCAAAAATGAAGCATCACGAGCGCATAATCAATTCCAAGCCCGAAAACAAAGGCGGAAACCATTATGGTTACTATTGTTATCGGAATATTCAGCAGCGCCATTGTTCCAAGAG